>JBIIFI010000094.1:0-4690 GCA_044237405.1 Candidatus Nanopelagicales bacterium
GAAACTAATCCGGCAACTGCCCCTGCTGTCATGGCTGCCTCGATGCAGTCATGTCCATTGATTCGACTGCCCACAATTGCGCAGAATAAATCGCCGCGTGCAACTGATCTTGAATCAGTAGTGATTCCTGAAATTAATAAGTTGCCATCGCCAAAAAGTTGGCCACCAACAATCTGCGCAATCTCATCAAGAGTTAATTTATGCACGACTGGACTCCTGGATTGCAACAGCACGATCATCGAATGGCAATACTTCACCATTAATTTCTTGCCCGGTTTCGTGACCTTTTCCAAGAATTGCCACCACATCACCCGCATTAGCTAACTTCAAAGCCCGTGCTATCGCTTCTCGACGATCGCCAACCTCGATTACTTCTGCCTCCCCCTGGGATGCGCCGGTTAATACCGCGCTTCTTATGTCAGCAGGAACTTCGGATCTTGGATTATCGTCGGTAACAATTACTACATCAGAAAGTTGCGCAGCAATTTTCCCCATCAAAGGTCGTTTGGCAGAATCGCGGTCGCCACCACATCCGATTACCGTAATGACTTTCTTTGGCCCAGCTGCCCGAATTGCGTTAAGCGCGGTGGTAACGGCATCTGGCGTGTGGGCGTAATCCACAATTACTGTTCCGAGGCCAGCAATTTTCACTTCTTCGAGTCGGCCCGGAATCGCGCGAACATTACGCAGCGAGATAAGACTTTTATCAATTGGATTCCCAAGTAAATTACTTGCTACTAAAGCAAATGCGGCGTTGAGTGCGTTAAATTCACCAAGCATATTCACCGCGATCTTTACCCGACTCTTATCCGGTTGCAGGACATCTAGTTGGGTAGTTCCAGAGTCACTCTGAAGTGTTGGCAGCAAACTCCAGTCCCCAGTTTCTCCAATTGTGATACTTGGAATTTCTACTTGGCTAGCAAGTTTTTGTCCCCAGCTATCTGCAACGCAAATGACCGCATTCTCAGCGAACACGGGGGTAAAGAGTTTGGCCTTTGCGGCAAAATAGTTTTCCATGGATCCATGAAAGTCCAAATGATCCTGGGTGAGGTTAGTGAAAATTGCGACGGAAAATTTAATTCCATCAACTCGATGAAGTTCTAGAGCATGACTAGAAACTTCCATAAACACATGTGTTATCCCGCGCTCTACCATTACGGCTAGCAGGGCGTAAAGGTCAGTGGATTCCGGAGTAGTTCTAGCACCCGGCAAAAATTCATTATCGATGTAGGTTCCCAAAGTGCCGATAACTCCGACATGTTGCCCAGCATCTAGAAAAATCGAGCGCAGCATATGTGTGGTTGTGGTCTTGCCGTTAGTTCCGGTGACTCCAGTAATTTTCAATTGAGCTTCGGGGTGTCCGTAAATCTCAGCAGCAAGCGCAGCCATACTTTGCCGCGGGTTTTGAAGTTCGATCGTCGCGATGTCATAACTCTGGGCCTTGCTTATGCCTTGCGCATCTGATGCGACAGCAGCTGCGCCATTTGCCAGGGCTTGCTCAAGGAAATCGGCGCCGTGGTGATTGGATCCAGGAAGTGCCACATAGAGATCACCAGGTTGAATTGTTCGTGAGTCATGGGAAATTCCAGACACTTCACCGATTCCAGATAACTTCCCGGCGACAATTTGAGAAAGCTTACGAAGCGAAGTGGTCTGCGTTGTCGGACGAATCGTCATAAGGAACCTCGCCTACCATTCAACAGGTAACTTGGGAGGCTTTGTGGTTGATGGTGGAATCTTGAGGTGAGCTAGTGCATAAGTCATTACATCCTTGAACACTGGACCAGCAACAACGCTTCCATAGGTACTCGTTTTAGGATTATGAATACTCACGCTCATAACTAAAGCTGGGTTCTCAATCGGGGCCATGCCGACAAATGACGAGGTGTAACCGCTATAGCCGCCAGATTCTTGGTCGTATCGGTTTGCGGTACCAGTTTTTCCACCAACTCGATATCCAGGTATTGCCAAATTGCGAGCCGTGCCATCTTCTGAAACAACCACTTCTAGCATTTCGCGAACTGTCTTTGCGGTTTGCGCACTTACAACTCGGGTGCCCTTATCAATTCCGCTAGATTCGAAACTACCCTCAGCATTTGAGTAGCCACCGATTAATCGTGGCTTCATTCGCACGCCATCATTTGCGATTGTGGCAAACACGCTAGCGGCCTGGACAACGTTAACCGATAGTCCTTGACCAAAAGCAAGTGTTGGGAAAGTTGTATCGGACCATTGGCTCTCGTCATTGATATCAGGTACGAAGCCAGTACTCTCTCCTGGGAAATTCATTCCAGTTGACTGACCAATACCAAATTTTTTCAAGTATTTGTATAACTTTTTTTCACCAATGGTCTCTGATGCCAGAATTGTTCCGATGTTACTGGACTTAGCCAAAACGCCAGCAAGAGTTAGTTTCAATACTCCGTGCTCGTTGTAATCCTTAAATGAAGTGCCACCGCGCTTAAGCCGATTTGGAATTTTGAACTGAGTGGCAGGATCAGCGCCACCTTCTTCGATTACGGCAGCCATTGTCATAACTTTGCTGGTTGAACCAGGCTCAAAAACATCCGTCACTGCAGAATTGCGCTTTGCGTTATCTGAGGTTTTAAATGGTGAATTTGGATCAAAAGTTGGAAAAGTCGCCATCGCCAATATGTTTCCAGTGCTTGGTTCAATAATTACCGCCACGCCACCCTCGGCACCCGTTGCATCGATCTGGTCTTTCAGAGATTGCTCCAACATCGCCTGTAAATCAGAATCAATAGTTAACTGAACCGATAGTCCATTAGTTGGATCAATACTTTGACGCTCACTTGCCGGGATCTCTCGGCCGTTAACTCGCTCGACCGTTAGTTTTCCGTCTTGTCCAGTTAATTGTTTGTTTAATCCATATTCCAATCCACCAAGACCAGAGCCATCTGATCCGACATAGCCAACAATGCTGGCAGCTAATTTGCCATTTGGATAAACCCGATTTGTTGTTGGCTCACTAAACACTCCTGGGATTCCAAGTTCAGCAACCTGCTTCCAAGTTTCTGGAGTGATCCGCTTGGCAACATATGAGAATCTGCTATCTACGATTAACTTTTCCTGAATCTGGCTCTGTGGAATTCCTAAGATCGGTGAAAGTTTTGCGGCAGTTCCAGCTGGATCTTCAATTAACTTTGGATCTACCGTTACATTTCTTGCGATCACAGTTGAGGCAATTGGTGCGCCACTGCTGTCGGTGATCTCACCTCGCATTGCTGGCAAAGTAAGAGTTTGTAATCTCGAGTTCTCGGCAGTCGCTGCTAATTCTGGGCCACGAACAATTTGTAACTCGAATAGCCGTGTCATGTATAGGGACATAACAATCAAGAAAATTACGGTAGTTGAACGAATTCGTTTTTTTGGGCTTGCTAACGGAACCATATTCGGAGCCATCTGATTGGCTTCTGGAATATTTGGCTGCACGCTTTGCAGTTTCTCAGGAGTAAGTGAACTCATTTTTTCACCACTTCAGCGGCAACAACAACCTTGCCCAGAATCTTGCCGTCAGATAGTCGAAGGAAAACAGGAGTTTGCGCTGGAACCATTCCCATTTTGCGTGCCGAGATCAAAAGCTTGCTTGGGGCTTCACCTGCTGCGACTAGGGTTTCTAATCTTTGCTCTTCAGCAGTCATCTTGCTTAACTCAATTTGGAGTGCATGTTTTTGAAACGATGCCTGTAATGCCAAAGTGTTGACATAAAGCAATGTCATCATGCCGGAAATGATCATCCCAAGAATTATGAATATGAAAGTTCTTTTACTTGCCTTGCCGCGTGGTATACCAACTGGAATTGCCTGTGCGATTGGAACAACGATTGGCTTGACCATTGGCTTGACCAATGAAAGTTTGCGCAGCACTCGCGACTTGTGAGGGATTGGTGTTAACCGAGGTGTGCGTACTGGCATTGCGCTCATGCAGCTACCCCGATTCGTTGGGCAGCCCGCAGGCGCACTGAAGTTGCACGGGAATTCTCTTCAACTTCGGATTCACTGGCTGACTCAGAGCCGCGAGTAAGAAGTTGAAGCCAAGGCTTATCTGACTCAGGCACAAATGGCATATCTACTGGAGTCTTGGATTCGGTTCCGACGCGAAAAGCATTTTTAACAATTCGATCTTCTAGTGAGTGATAAGACAACACCACAATTCGGCCATCAGCATCTAAGCAATCAAGTGCGGCTGGGATAGCACGCTCCAGAACACTTAGTTCGTCATTGACTTCGATCCGCAATGCTTGAAATGTTCGCTTTGCGGGATTTCCACCTGTTCGCCGAGTTGCAGCCGGAATTGCATCCCGAACTACAGTAACTAGGCGATCGCTGGTTGTGAATGGTTCAACAGCGCGCTCCCGAATAATTGCGTTCGCAACTCGACTAGCGAAGCGCTCTTCGCCGTACTCGCGCAGGATTCGAGCTAAGTTTGCATAGTCATAATTATTGACAACATCGGCTGCAGTCTGCCCAGTCAATCCATTCATTCGCATGTCTAGCGGTGCATTTCGCGAGTAAGTAAATCCGCGCTCATCTTTGTCTAGTTGCATTGATGAGACGCCAAGGTCAAAAAGAATTCCTTGGGCATTTGGAATATTTAAGTTTGCAAGTACTTCAGAAATTTCATCGTAAACCGCCAGTGCAAAGTCAACCCGAGGCGCAAACCGGGATAG
>JBIIFI010000095.1:0-4664 GCA_044237405.1 Candidatus Nanopelagicales bacterium
CCATGTCCTATGGTTTGGCATATGGACTCTCGGCATATGGATTAGCGCAGCAACTTGGAATTGGTAACGATCAAGCAAAAGCCTTAATGAATACTTATTTCGAAAGATTTGGCGGAGTTCGTGATTACTTGGCCAACGTAGTTACTGAAGCTCGCAAACTTGGATACACCGAATCCATAATGGGACGCCGAAGGTATTTGCCAGATCTCAGCAGTGACAACCGACAGCTACGCGAGATGGCCGAACGCATGGCCTTGAATGCACCCATCCAAGGATCCGCAGCAGATCTAGTCAAAGTTGCGATGCTCAGAGTGGACGTAGCCCTAAGAGAAGCAGGCGTGAAATCGCGACTGCTATTGCAAGTGCACGACGAATTGGTAGTTGAGATAGCACCAGGGGAGCTAGACCAGGTAACGGCTTTAGTCGTGGAAAACATGCAGTCTGTTGGCGATTTACAGGTACCAATGGATGTATCCACGGGTATTGGCAGCTCTTGGGCTGCAGCCGGCCACTAAACCCACGATTTAGTGGGGTATTGGTTTTGACCCAGCAAACCTGCATCCCTATCCTTAGAAGGTTGCCATTTGCCCAAGGACAGACCTAGTTCTGCGGGATCCGCAAGGAAAGAATGCAGCATCCGTACTATTTCTATCCGCATCGAGGCAATAACTTAATGACTGTCACTACTGACAAGACCAGCTTCTCCACCGTCGACGATTTCGCATCAGCCGAAGAATTCATGGCCGCAGTTGACGCCACTATCAAACCTTTTAATGATGGCGACATTGTTGAAGGCATCGTTGTAAAAGTAAGCCGCGACGAAGTACTCGTCGACATTGGCTACAAGACCGAAGGCATTATCCCTTCTCGCGAACTAAGCATCAAACACGATATCGATCCCAACGAAGTTGTAACTGTTGGCGATGTAATCGAGGCGCTGGTACTGCAGAAGGAAGATAAAGAAGGTCAACTTATTCTTTCCAAGAAGCGCGCTCAGTATGAACGCGCTTGGGGATCTATCGAAAAAATCAAGGAAGAAGATGGTGTCGTTACCGGTACTGTCATCGAAGTTGTCAAGGGTGGCTTAATCATGGACATCGGGCTGCGTGGCTTCTTGCCAGCATCTCTGGTCGAAATGCGTCGAGTGCGCGATCTTGCGCCCTACATCGGCAAGCAAATTGAAGCGAAGATCATTGAGCTTGATAAGAACCGCAACAACGTTGTGCTATCTCGTCGCGCTTACCTAGAACAATCACAGAGCGCAGTTCGCCACGGCTTCCTAAATCAATTAGAAAAGGGACAGATCCGCAAGGGTGTTGTTTCTAGCATTGTTAACTTTGGTGCGTTCGTTGATCTTGGTGGCGTAGACGGTCTAGTTCACGTTTCTGAACTTTCATGGGAGCACGTTGATCACCCATCAAAGGTCGTCGAAGTTGGCCAGGAAGTAACTGTTGAGGTACTTGAAGTTGATTTCGATCGCGAACGCGTATCGCTTTCCTTGAAGTCAACACAGGAAGATCCTTGGCAGCACTTTGCACGCACCCACACCATGGGACAAGTTGTACCAGGTGAAGTTACCAAGCTTGTGCCGTTCGGTGCCTTTGTTCGCGTAAGCGATGGCATTGAGGGACTGGTACACATTTCGGAACTTGCCGGTCGTCACGTGGAAATTCCAGAGCAGGTTGTGCAAGTTGGCGACTCTACCTTTGTGAAGGTCATTGACATCGATCTAGAGCGCCGCCGAATCTCGTTGTCGCTACGTCAAGCAAATGAAGATGTAGATGTTGATGAAGCAGATACCTTCGATGCAGGTCTTTACGGCATGAATCAGTACGACGAAAATGGAAACTACATTTACCCAGAAGGCTTTGACTCAGATACCAACGAATGGTTACCGGGCAATGAAGAAAAGAAAGCCGAATGGGAACGTCAATATGCAGAAGCTCACGCTAAGTGGGAAGCCCATAAGGCTGCAGTCGGAGAATCTAAGAAAGCCGACGCTGTTGCGAACTCTGAATCCGAAGTTCCAACATCTTATTCAGGCGAAAGTACCTCAGAAGGAACTTTGTCCGATGATGCAGGGCTCCAAGCGCTCCGCACTGAATTGGCCGATAAGTCAGAATAATCCAATGAAAAAGGCGGTTACCGGAATTGGTAGCCGCCTTTTTTGTTTCCCACTCAAGTTCAGTGCAAGTTAAAGTGGAGACATGTACTTAGGAATCAGTGGCGGCATTGGTAGCGGTAAATCAACTGCTGCCAAAATGTTCGCTGACCTAGGCGCGGTACACATAGACGCCGATGCAATCGCCAAAGAAGTTCTTGAACCAGGTCAACTTGGTTACGAGAGCGCTCTTGATCAATTTGGAGATTCCATTTTGGATAGTTCAGGCCACATAGATCGCAAAGAGTTGGCTAAATTGGTTTTTAATGATCCAGCCAAACTCGCTCAGCTTGAAGCCATAGTCCACCCTGCAGTTATTGCCCGGGTATCCCAAATTCGAGAGTCCTTACCTGAATCCACGATTGTTTTGTATGACACGCCGTTGATGCTTGAGAAAGGATTGCAGGCGCAGTTCGACAAAGTAATTATGGTCCTCGCACCTGTGGAATCGCGCGAGTCAAGATTGCTTGAGCGCGGGCTATCGAAACCTGACATCATCGCTCGAATGAGAAACCAAGTGTCCGATCAGGATCGCAAAGAGGCTGCAGATTTTATCTTGGTAAACGATGGGTCGCTTGCGCAGTTACGATCCCAGGTTGAACAGGTATGGCAAGCAATTAACGCGTAGTCTTACAGTGTGACTAGACCCATTACTGATCTGCAGCGCACTGTTGCGCCCTTTGAAGTAATCAGCGAGTTTGTCCCCGCAGGTGATCAACCGGCTGCCATAACTGAAATTACCCGCAGGATCACCAATGGTGATAAGAATGTAGTCCTCTTGGGCGCCACTGGAACTGGAAAAAGTGCAACCACAGCCTGGTTGATCGAGAAATTGCAGCGCCCGACTCTGGTGCTGGCGCCCAATAAGACGTTAGCGGCTCAATTGGCCAATGAATTCCGTGAGTTACTACCTAACAATGCAGTTGAGTATTTTGTTTCCTACTACGACTACTACCAGCCTGAGGCTTACATTCCGCAAAGTGACACTTTCATTGAAAAGGACTCTTCTGTCAATGAGGAAGTAGAAAGATTGCGTCACAGCGCCACTAATTCACTGTTAACCCGTCGTGACGTCATTGTTGTTGCCAGTGTTTCCTGCATATATGGACTTGGTACGCCACAAGAATATGTTGACCGCATGATTCGACTCAAGGTTGGGGAGTCCCTGGATCGTGATTCGTTACTTCGCAGATTGGTGGACATTCAGTACAACCGAAACGACATCGCTTTCACTCGTGGCACATTCCGAGTGCGCGGAGACACTATCGAGGTTTATCCGGTTTACGAAGAGCATCCAATTCGAATTGAGATGTTCGGAGACGATGTAGACCGACTCATGTCGCTGCATCCAGTGACAGGTGAGATTCTCACTGATGATTCCGAGATCTATATTTTTCCGGCTTCGCATTACTCAGCTGGTCCTGAGCGAATGAGTCGAGCTATAAGTGCGATTGAATCTGAAGTTGCCCTGCGAATTCCTGAACTGGAAAGCCAAGGCAAGCTCCTCGAAGCGCAACGCCTCAAGATGCGAACTTCGTACGACATCGAAATGATGCAAAATCTTGGCTTTTGCTCAGGTATTGAAAATTACTCAAGACATATTGATGGTCGGGAGGCAGGCTCAGCGCCAAACTGCCTACTGGATTATTTTCCAGAGGACTTCCTGCTTGTGATTGATGAGAGCCATGTGACGGTGCCACAGATTGGTGCGATGTACGAGGGAGATGCCTCGCGCAAGCGCACACTAGTCGAGCATGGATTCCGACTGCCAAGTGCCATGGATAACCGCCCGCTGAAATGGCCAGAGTTTCTAGATCGAGTGGGGCAGACCGTTTATCTATCTGCAACTCCTGGCCCGTATGAACTGGGAATAGTTGAGGGCGATGTAGTTGAGCAAGTAATTAGACCAACTGGTTTGATCGATCCAGAAATTATCGTGAAACCAACAGCTGGACAAATTGATGACTTGATTCATGAGATTCGAATTCGTGCGGCCAATGGCACTCGAGTTCTTGTCACTACTTTGACCAAGAAGATGTCAGAGGACTTAACTGACTATCTGCTTGAACAAGGTATCCGAGTTCGCTACTTGCACTCCGAGATTGACACTTTGCGCCGAGTCGAGTTGTTGCGCGAGTTGCGGCTAGGAGAGTATGACGTTTTAGTCGGTATCAACTTGTTGCGCGAAGGTTTGGACTTACCTGAAGTTTCACTGGTTTCCATCCTGGATGCTGACAAGGAAGGATTCTTGCGCAGTCATCGAAGCCTGATTCAAACAATTGGCCGAGCTGCGCGTAACGTCTCTGGCGAAGTCCACATGTATGCGGACAAGATTACCGAATCAATGCGGGTTGCAATCGATGAAACAAATCGTAGGCGGGCAAAACAGGTTGCTTACAACTTAGAACATGGCCTTGATCCGCAGCCATTGCGCAAGAAAATTGCAGACATTACGGACTTGATTTCTAGAGAAGATGAAGACACTGAACTATTCATGGCTAAT
>JBIIFI010000096.1:0-4601 GCA_044237405.1 Candidatus Nanopelagicales bacterium
ACTATTTCACCGGTTCCCCGAACATTCCACGCTGCTTTGGATCAATCACATCAACGATTCTTTGCAGATCTTCCAAAGTTGCGAACTCAATGATGACCTTGCCGCGCGATTTGCCCACTTGAACCGTGACGCGGGTATCTAGTCGATCCGAAAGCCGGTCCCCCATGGATTTCAAGCCCGGTGCGCTGATTTTCCCAGCTGGCTTCTTGCCAGTTTTCTTTTCTGGCTTATCCTCTTGACCCAACGAAACAATTTCTTCGACGGTACGTACTGAAAGACCCTCAGCAACTATGCGGCTGGCTAGGCGTTCAATTGCGGCTTGATCCTTTAGGCCCAGCAAAGCCCTGGCGTGACCAGCCGAAATAACGCCTGCAGCCACTCGGCGTTGCACTGCTAACGGCAGGTTCAGCAGTCGAAGTGTGTTAGAAATCTGTGGTCGCGATCGGCCCAGTCTGGTGGCTAATTCATCTTGGGTGCCACCGAAATCTTCTAGTAATTGCTTGTACGCTGCGGCTTCTTCCAGTGGCGTAAGGGCAGCTCGATGCAAGTTCTCAAGTAAGGCATCGCGCAACATTTTGTCATCAGCGGTTTCCCGAATCAGGGCTGGAATTGTCTTAAAACCAGCCTTCTTAGTTGCTCGTAATCTGCGCTCTCCAGCAACTAGTTCATAACCGCCGCCAGCAGCCGGGCGAACTACGATCGGTTGCAGTAAACCAACTTCTTTAATTGAATGCACCAACTCAGCAAGGGCTTCATCGTCAAACACTTGACGTGGTTGTTGGGCATTTGGCACTATCGAGCGCACTGGTAATTCGGCAAAAGTAAGCCCTGCTATGGCAACTGGGGCCTTGGCTGGACTATCGGATGCCCTAGAACTCGTTGCTTTAGCTGGAGGCTTGGTGGTTGAGGACTTGGCACCAGATGCAGGCTTTTTACTTGTAGCCGACTTACTTCCTGGTTTAGTTGACCCTTTTTTTGCTGGCGTTTTTGCCGCCGTTGTTTCACGTGAAACATCCGGGATCAAAGCTCCCAAACCACGTCCCAGACTTTGTCGTTTTGCCATTTGATTAGCCCTTCTGCTTGCGTTCGGTGATTTCGCGCGCGGCAGCCAGATAGGCTACTGCGCCGGTCGAGCCTGGGTCGTAAGTCATTACAGACTGCCCAAAAGATGGAGCTTCTGCCACATAAATTGACCGTGGGATCACGGTTTCTAGGACTTTTTTACCAAAATAGCCCCGTACTTCCTCAACTACCGAGGCCGAAAGGTTGGTGGTCGAGTTGTACATTGTCAGCAAAATTGTGCTGATTTCCAAATCTGGATTTAGCCGTTCTTTGGCAAACTCGATAGTGCGCATTAGTTGCTGAACGCCTTCTAGCGCATAGAACTCACATTGGATCGGAATCAGAACTTCATTGACCGCAGCCAAAGCGTTGATGGTAAGTAGGCCCAAACTGGGCGGGCAATCAATAAAGATGTAGTCCATCTCATGGTCTGCTAGGAAATCTGCTAATGCCTGCTTAAGCAAAAATGGCCGCTTGGCTTCTTCTACTGTGGTGATTAACTCGATATCGGCGCCAGCCAAATCCAGTGTTGCCGGCAATACCCATAAGGAATCAAAGCCTTGGGCTTGGCTCATCATGTCTGCGATTGGCTCCCCGTCCAACAACACATCAAAGGAGCCGCTGGCATCTTCATAATGATCGATACCAAATGCGGTGCTGGCATTTCCTTGTGGATCAAGGTCAATTACCAGGACATTTAGCCCAGCAAGACCCATCGAAGCCGCTAAGTTAACGGCTGATGTGGTTTTGCCCACTCCGCCTTTTTGGTTAGCAATCGTGATTATTCGGGTTTGTTTTGGTTTAGCAAAGGTTCCTTTAAGGCCGCGGCGCACATAAACTGCTGCCGCTGCCGCTGTGGCTAACGGTGTATCTTCTTCATCGGCGTATGCCATTTTGCCAACCTAGTTTGTCTTGACCCCAGTATTACTAACTTGAGTCCTAAGCGTAGGGCAAACGCCTGACGCACTTACTAGGCGGATACCCGAACTACAGTGGTCAGCGGATCGACTATGTTCTGGCCGCAAAGCACGATTTCGGCATTTCTACCCCGCAACATGTCTTTGGCATCGGCTATTTCAGTAGCCGCCGAGCTGCCTTTCATGGCTAAGATTTGACCATTTTTAGCAGTAAGTGGCAGTGCCCAAGTCAGCAATTTACCTAGTGGGGCAACAGCTCTAGCCGTTACGATTTGCGCAGTCTGACCCTTTAATTCCTCAGCGCGGCCGCGCATAACTGTGACTCGGTCCGATAGTCCAAGATCAGTTACAACTTCAGTCAAAAACTCAGATCGGCGCTGCAATGGCTCAATTAAGCCCATAGAAATGTCGGGGCGCACTATGGCAAGTACCACTCCAGGCAACCCTGCGCCGCTACCAATATCAAATACTTTTGAATTGACTGGGATTAGTTCTTCAACCACAGCACAGTTTCCGATGTGCCGATCCCAAATTCGATCTACTTCGCGCGGGCCCAGAAATCCTCGTTCTACCCCAGCGCCGGCTAGCCAGGCTGCGAATCGGGCAAGGCTATCCGCTGCCTCGGGATATGCCGCAATGATGGTTTGCAATTAAAACCGATCTCTCATCTGATGTTTCACGTGAAACATGAAACTAGGCAGGAAGAACTACAATTCGACGCTTTGGGTCTTCACCTTTAGAAACGCTGGAAGCTCCGGCTTCAGCAACTGCGTCATGAACTACTTTGCGTTCAAAGGCATTCATTGGCTTTAGCTCTACTTCTTCACCGGTTTCAATGGCTTTAGCGGCTGCCTCTTTAGCAACTACGACAAGCTTTGCTTTCACATCTGCGCGATAGCCGGAGATATCAAGCATTAATCGGGAGCGTTCACCAGTTTCGCGAGTTACTGCCAAACGGGTTAGTTCTTGCAGGGCATCAAGTACTGCGCCTTTTTGGCCAACTAGTTGGTTTAAATCCGCACCCACGATACTGACTGTGGCGCGGTCATTTTCAACATCCATGTCGATGTCGCCATCTAAATCGGCAATGTCTAGCAAGCCTTCAAGGTAATCTGCGGCGATTTCGCCTTCTTGCTCTAGTAGTGAGAGTTTCTCAGCCATGTTATTTAGGCCTTTCTGATTAGAAATTTAGGAATGGAAATTTACTGGGGACTTGTTTCACGTGAAACAATTAACGCTTCTTTTTAGGCTTCTTTTTTGGTTGATGACGAACTGGCTTTACCTCAGGGGTAGGTTCAGCTTCGCCGATAGGTTGTGGATTCTTCTTTGTTTTCTTGGCTGCCTTTCGGGCTTCCAAGGCCTCAAATGCTGGAGTTCCTGGTTGTGGACTGTTGCGAATTACATAGAACTGTTGCCCCATAGTCCAAAGGTTTGTAGTGAACCAGTAGAGCAAAACACCCACAGGAAAGTTGATACCGGTCACTGCAAAAATAATTGGGAATACGTAAAGCAAGATTTTTTGTTGCTTGACCATCGGATTATCTGGCGCAGTGTTTTTAACAATTAATTGGCGCTGGGTTAAGAAAGTTGTCAGCGTCATTAAAAAGATAAGGATCAATGTCACCCAAAAAGTAGCGGTTGGGTTTGCAGTTTCGGCGCGGTTCATAAACGTGCCATAAATTGGCGCTCCGAGAATCGTGGCATTGCGCGCAGACTCAACTAGTTGATCTGTGAGTACTCCCTTGGGTTGACTCATTGCAATTCCCTGGAGAACCACAAACAAGGCGTAGAAAATAGGCGCCTGGGCCAAAATTGGTAAGCAACTAGAAAGTGGGTTAGTGCCGGTTTCTTTGTAGAGCTTCATTAGTTCTTGCGATTGACGTTCGCGATCGCCTGCGTACTTCTTTTGAATTTCTTTAACTTGCGGCTGAATAATTTGTAGATTTCGCTGGCTCTTAATTTGCTTCACGAAAAGTGGAATCAATATGATACGAATCAAAATTACGAGCAGGACAATAGCTAGTCCCCAGGCCCAACCGCTGTCAGCATCGAAGAACCTCGAAGTAAATGAGTGGAACGTTACTAGAACCCAACTAACCAGAGTTTCTAGCCATACCAATGGATTAAGGCTCATGCGCCAATAACCTGCCTATCATTATTAGTTGAAGTTTCAATTACTTCCCGGTTTGACCAAGTTCCTTTTGCGGGAATGAATTCCACGCCGCCAGTTGCCCAAGGGTGGCATCGAAGTATCCGCCAAGCAGCTAGCAAACTTCCTTTGCCGGCTCCATGAACTTTTATTGCTTCTAGGCCATAGTGCGAACAGCTTGGGTAGTAGCGACAAACTTGTCCGAGCCGTGGGCTTAATCCGATTTGGTAAGCGCGAATTAATCCCACCAAGATTGCAACGAACAGGCGCCCCAAGGTTTTGTCCCATAAAGATTTAAGGGTTGAGATTAATCGGGTCATGCTTTGTTCGCCTTAGCTAAGGCAAAATTTAGGTTTTCGCTCAGTTGTGAATAGCTGGCAGTTGCGGCTGCGGGTAGTGCTCGGACCACCACATGGCTACCGCTTGGCAGTGCTGGCAGAAGTGGTGTGATTGCGTGGCGCAATTGCCGAGTA
>JBIIFI010000097.1:0-4524 GCA_044237405.1 Candidatus Nanopelagicales bacterium
AAAGCGGATCTACTAATTGTTCTTGGTGCTCGTTTTGACGATCGTGTGACTGGAAAACTTGAGTCCTTCTCTCCAAAATCAAAAGTCATTCACATCGACATCGATCCAGCAGAAATCGGCAAGAATCGCTATGCCGATATCCCAATCGTTTCCGATGTTCGGGAAGCTATCACGCAATTAATCCCAGCTGTCACAAGTGAATTTGATGCGGGAAACCGCGCAGATTTAACTGCTTGGTGGATTACTTTGAATCATTGGCGCGAAACTTATCCACTTGGATATGACCAGCCAAGTGATGGAACACTTTCGCCACAATATGTAATCGAGCGCCTTGGCAAAATTGCTGGACCAGAAACGATTTACACAGCAGGCGTAGGCCAGCACCAAATGTGGGCCGCTCAGTTCATTGGATACGAACATCCAAACACTTGGCTCAATAGTGGTGGCCTTGGAACCATGGGCTATTCCATCCCAGCTGCGATGGGTGCCAAAGTGGGTGCACCTGACAAGACTGTGTGGGCTATCGATGGTGATGGTTGTTTCCAGATGACAAATCAGGAACTTGCTACCTGCACTATCAATGACATTCCAATTAAGGTTGCGCTGATCAATAACGCTTCGCTTGGCATGGTTCGGCAGTGGCAGAACTTGTTCTATAACGAGCGTTATAGCAATACAGATTTGCAGTCTCATTCCATTCCTGACTTTGTAAAGCTTGCAGATGCTTACGGCTGCCATGGAATTCGCGTTACTAAGGCCGAAGAAGTCGATAAGGCAATTGAAAGATCTATGGAGCTCAACGATGCTCCGGTTGTCATCGACTTCCAGGTTCATCGTGATGCCATGGTTTGGCCAATGGTTGCCGCCGGAACTGGTAACGATGAAATTCAGTTCGCTCGTGATCTGGCACCGCAGTGGGAAAGAGGGGATGACTAGTTATGGCTCGTCACACTTTATCCATTTTAGTTCAGGACCAACCTGGTGTTCTTGCGCGTATTTCTGCACTGTTTTCTCGCCGCGGTTACAACATCGAATCTTTAGCAGTAGGCACAACCGAAACTGAAGGTGTTTCACGAATGACTGTTGTAGTTAACGTGGATCAGCATGCGTTAGAACAAGTCACAAAGCAGTTGAATAAGTTAATCAATGTTCTAAAGATTGTTGAACTTGATGACAACACTGCGATTGCGCGCGAACTCATGCTTATCAAGGTAAAAGCTGATGATCAATCGCGCAGCAGAGTATTGGAATTAGTTGAACTATTCCGAGCCAAAGTAGTTGACGTCAGTGGTGATGCCGTCACGATCGAGGCAACGGGTTCCCGGGACAAGCTGGAGGCATTCCTAGATGTCTTGGCTCCCCACGGAATCAAAGAAATTGTCCAGTCTGGCGTGGTTGCCCTAGCTCGTGGTGGCCGCTCAATTGCTGATCGTTCCAACAAGAATCCAGACCGTTCCAACTAGAAATTCACACAATCGAAAGAATCTGACAGACTTACCAAACCAGCGAAATAGGAGAGCCCAGTGGCCGAATTGTTTTATGAAGATGATGCCGACCTTTCAATCATTCAAGGTCGCAAAGTAGCCGTTATTGGTTACGGAAGCCAAGGTCATGCGCACGCGCTGAGCTTGCGCGATAGTGGCGTTGATGTGCGAGTTGGACTCGCTGATGGCTCCAAGAGCAAGGCAAAGGCAGAGTCTGAAGGTCTACGCGTTGTTGATCCAGCAACTGCTGCTGCCGAAGCTGACGTCATCATGATGCTTGTGCCAGATCACGTGGCACGCAAAGTTTATTCCGAATCAGTTGAACCGAATCTAAAGGCTGGGGACGCACTGTTCTTTGCACATGGCTTCAATATTCGCTTTGGTTACATCGCGCCACCTTCGAATGTTGATGTTTGCATGGTTGCGCCAAAGGGCCCAGGCCACTTAGTGCGTCGTGAGTATGTCGCAGGTCGCGGCGTGCCAGCAATCGTTGCAGTGGAATCAGATGCCACAGGTAAAGCTTGGGCACTTGCGCTTTCGTATGCTGCAGGTATCGGCGCACTTCGCGCAGGTGGAATCAAGACCACATTTACCGAAGAAACTGAAACAGATCTTTTCGGTGAACAAGCAGTTCTTTGTGGCGGCGCCTCAGCGCTAGTGCAAGCTGGCTTCGAAACTCTAGTTGAAGCTGGATACCAGCCAGAAGTTGCTTACTTCGAGTGCCTACACGAACTAAAACTTATTATTGACTTGATGTATGAAGGTGGCATTGCCAAGCAGCGTTGGAGCGTATCTGACACTGCTGAATACGGCGACTATGTTTCCGGCCCACGCATCATCAATTCTTCAGTGAAAGCCGAAATGAAAGCGGTGCTAACTGATATCCAGCAAGGTAAGTTTGCCCAGCGCTTTATTGATGATCAAGATGCGGGCGCGCCAGAGTTTAAAGCGCTTCGTGCCAAAGCAGAACAGCATCCAATTGAAGCCGTCGGTCGCGATCTTCGCAAACTCATGTCATGGGTAAAGACTGGCGATAACGATTACGTTGAAGGTACTGCAGGTCGTTAACTTAAAAATGCGTGCGATACAGGTAGATCAGCCCGGGGGACCAGAGGTTCTCTCGGTAGTTGATCTACCTGTTCCCGTTTGTGGCCCGCAACAGTTACTTGTTGAGATCGCTTACAGCGGGGTTAACTTCATTGATATTTACCAACGCCAAGGTATTTATCCAATGCCAAGTCCATATGTTCCAGGACTTGAAGGCTCTGGTGTTGTTACTGAAGTTGGTAGCGAAGTTAGCGGCTTTAAAGTCGGAGACAAAGTTGCCTGGCCATCTTCGCTAGGAAGTTATGCTGCGATCCATTCGGTAACTGCAAGCTCAGTTGTAAAAGTACCGGCAGGTGTGGAACTAGATGTTGCTTGCGCGGCCATGCTCCAGGGCATGACAGCTCACTATTTAGTTGCATCACTTTACGAAGTAAAGCCAGGGGATGTGGCCTTAGTACACGCAGCCGCTGGCGGAGTGGGACAACTACTTTGCCAAATGATTTCCAGCCGCGGCGCCACGGTAATTGCAACGGTATCTACCGGACCCAAAGCAGATATTGCCCAGCAAGCCGGCGCCGATCATGTAATTCGTTACGACTCTGAAGACGTTTCAGCCAGAGTTAGGGAGTTAACTGATGGCCAAGGTGTTGCAGTGGTCTATGACGGAGTTGGTAAATCAACATTTGATGGCAGCTTGGCATCCCTGAAGCGTCGCGGAATGTTGGCACTCTTTGGTGGTGCAAGTGGAATGGTAGAACCATTTGATTTACAGGCTCTATCCCGGATGGGCTCACTATTTGTAACTCGCCCGACTTTAGCCGATTACATCGCAGGTCCAGGGGAAATGCAGTGGCGGGCTGATGAAATATTTACTGCTCATAGTTCTGGAAAACTCAGTTTTGCAATTGGTCATACTTACGATTTAGCGGACGCGGCCAGCGCACATCTTGATTTAGCTGCGCGTAAAACTACTGGAAAACTTCTGTTAGTCCCGTAATCACGACTCATTTTTTAGGACCCGAAAATCCAGATAGGCTTTGGCTATGCCGGCCGCATTAGTAACTGGAACCTTCAATCCGCCACACATGGGTCATGTGAAGCTCATTAAAGCGGCAATTGAAAAACGCGATCACGTAGTGGTGGTTGTCCTGGCTGCGCCGCATGATCGATTAGCAGCAAATGATCGAGCTCGAGCACTGCTGCAGGACTGTGTTGCCGAAGGTGTATCTGAAGCAGCAATGACAATTGTTCATGGCTATGAATCAACGCCGTACGATCCAGGTAATAGCGCGGTTGCCAAATCAAATTCTCGAGTTATCGAAGCCCACCTACGCCACACTCCGCCAGTAGACCTTCTGGTGACATCTGAAACAAATGGTGACGAGTTTGCCAAACTACTAGGCCTACATCATCACAGCTTCGATCCAGATCGCACTCAAGTTCCAGTTTCTTCTACACAGATTCGCGAAGACCTGATTGGCAACTGGCATCTACTTGGACCAGGCTCCCGAGAGCTGCTTGCGATCCGCGCAGTATTCATCGGTGCCGAATCAACTGGAACAACTACCACAACGTTGGCAGTCCAAGCCGAGTTAATGAAGCGCCAAGGAAACTTTGCGACGACTAATTGGATCCGTGAATATGGTCGCGATCTAACCATGCGAAAGAAAGAACAAGCTGAGGCAATGGGACTAAACGAATACGCAGTCCCTTGGACCACAAATGACTTCGTGGAAATTGCTATCGTGCAACAACAACTTGAAGATGTTGCGGCTCGTACTGGTGGACCAGTGGTTTGTTGCGACACCGATGTGTTCGCCTCAATCACTTGGGAGCGTCGTTACTTGGGTGAGAAGGCCGCCCTCCCAATGCCTGGTGACAACCAAAACCGAATTTATTTTGTAACGCAACCTGACGGTGTCCCTTTTGTCCAAGACAAGATTCGAGATTCCGAAAATCTGCGAGTTTCTATGACTCGTGAGTTTGAAGATGA
>JBIIFI010000099.1:0-4522 GCA_044237405.1 Candidatus Nanopelagicales bacterium
GAAGCCTGTTAAGAATGAAGTAGCAGCTCTGCGCACTGGGTTAGCCGAATTGTTTTTGATTCCAGCCAATTACGAGGTTGTAATTGGAAATGGCGGTACCACCGCCTTTTGGGAAATCGCTACTTTTGGATTAATTCGAGATCGCGCACAGTTTTTGACTTTTGGCGAATTCGGATCTAAGTTTGCCGGCAGCGCCAAAGCTGCGCCTTTTCTTGGCGAACAATCCATAATTAAAAGTGAGCCTGGCGATGCGCCAAACTTTGAGCCACAATCTGGCATAGACACCTATTGCACGCCTCACAATGAAACTTCAACTGGTGTGGCAATCCCACCAGTTCGTCCAGTTGGCGCTGACAAAGATGCTCTCGTTCTAATTGATGCGACATCTGGTGCTGGCGGATTGCCGGTGGATTTGTCCCAAGTTGATGTTTATTACTTCAGCCCACAAAAATGTTTTGCATCCGATGGTGGACTATTTGTGGCAATCATGTCCCCTGCTGCGATTGCGCGCGCCGAAGAGATTAAGGCATCGGGTCGTTACATCCCAGCCTTCCTGGATCTGATGACCGCTATTGAAAACTCACGCTTAGACCAGACTTACAACACTCCTGCAGTTGCAACAATCGTGATGATGAACGAGCAAATTCGTTGGTTCAATGCAAATGGTGGCTTAGCTTGGTGCGTAGCTCGCACCAAAGAATCCTCAGACGCGATTTACCAGTGGGCCCAGACCAGCGAGTTTGCATCCGCTTTTGTCTCAGACCCAGCCAAGCGCTCCCAAGTTGTTGCCACCATTGATTTTGCAGACACTATTGATGCCGAAGTAATCGCCAAAGTGTTACGCGCCAACGGAATTGTCGATACTGAGCCATATCGCAAACTTGGACGCAACCAACTTCGGATTTCAGTATTTCCTGCTGTTGAGCCAAGTGATGTGCGCCTGCTACTCAAGAGCATTGATTACGTCATCGCAAACCTAGGTAACTGAAGTTCGAAATCCTCGACTCGGTACAGTTAGTCAGTGATTAACCGCCGCCCAGTTCGCGATAAAACAACCTGGATCTCATATCTACACGCCAGTTGTTTTGCTTGGTTTATTTTTGGCTTTGGTGGGACCCTGCAATTCTTGCGAGAAGAACTTGACCTATCCCGCACGGTCGTTTCGTTTCATTCCCTTGCAATGGCACTTGGATCAGTCACTGCCGGTTTAGCAACTGGTGCGATTATCAAGCGCACTGGACGCGGATTGATGTTGCGCTATGCCTCTGTGTTGTTAGCCACTGGTATTTTGCTCTTCACACTTGGCCAAACGCTACCATTTACTTTGCTTGGTGTTGCATTTACTACCTGTGCTGGTTCTTTGATAATTCAAGGCACGGGCTCTTACTTGGCTTATCAACAAAAACAGGCAGCTCCTGCAGCAATCAGCGAACTTCATGCCATTGCGTCTTCGCTTGGACTACTCGCTCCGGTTCTTGTTGGAATTGGAGTCACGGTCGGATTTGGCTGGCGCCCCGGAATTCAAGTTGCTGCAGTTGGGGTTTTGATTGTTGAGCTTGTTCGCGGCCGCACTACCGATGTTTACGGACCATTGGCAGTTGCGAATGAAGAGTCTGATCATCATGACTTACCTGGAAAACTTCCTAGTATTTATTGGTGGTCCTGGCTAGCAGTTGTATTCACTGCAAGTGTGGAGTTTTCTATGCTGCTTTGGACTCCAGAAGTATTAACAACGCAAGGTGGATTAACTAAAGGTGCCGGCGCTGCTGCCTTAGCAACAATTGTTGGCGGCATGTCAATTGGCCGAGTAATTGGCGCGCGCTTAACTTCGCGGTTTGATTCTGAATTTTTGTATCGCAGCACACTAGTAATTTCACTAATTGGCTTTATGGGATTTTGGCTTTCAAGTTCAGCGCCCATAATGCTCGCATCACTAACTGTTACTGGTTTGGGAATGTCACTGCACTTTCCCTTTGGATTTGAAAGATCACTGCGAGCAAGTGCTGGGCGTCCCGATAAGGGTGGCGGCCGACTCTCAATTGGATCTGGGTTAGCTAGTGGTCTGGCACCGTTTGCTTTGGGCGCCATGGCAGATCGCATTGGAATTCATAATGCCTATGCGATTGTGCCCATTAGTTTGGTGTTTGCAATCGCAATCGCAATAATGCGGCCTGTTAAGTTACCGCACTAGTTTCCTTATAAGTAAGAAACTATCGCTGCCGCCATTGTGGCGAAGAAAAAGCTAACTAAAACAACAATTGTGACTATTCGGCGAGTACGTGAATTCATAGATCAACCATAACTTATGAACTTGCCCAAATAGACATAGCAATGGGGCGCACCGTTTTTCACAGTGCGCCCCAAAGACTTTGTTTTTACAGGCCGAACAGTCCCTTTAGCGGATTGACTGCAAAGTAGATCATGAATGCTGCGGCAATAACCCACATCAATCCGGATACTTCTTTTGACTTGCCCTGCGCGATCTTGATGGCGACGAAGGTAACCATACCTGCGCCGATACCGTTTGTGATCGAGTATGTGAATGGCATCAAGATGATCGTTAAGAACGATGGAATCGCAATTGCGTAATCATCAAATGGGATGTGACGAATTTGAGTCATCATCAAGAAGCCCACGATAACCAATGCTGGTGCGGCTGCTTCGTAAGGCACAATCTTAGTTAGCGGTGCAATAAACATCGCTAACAAGAAAAGTACGCCGGTTACCAAGCTGGCAATACCAGTGCGAGCGCCATCGCTGATGCCTGATGCTGATTCGATGTAAGCAGTATTGGATGAAGTTCCAGCCAAACCGCCTGCGATTGCAGCAACTGAGTCAACAGCCAGGATTTCGCCTAAGTGTTCAACTTCGCCATCCGCGTTCATTAAGTCAGCTTCATTCGCCAAGCCTGTGACTGTTCCGATGGTGTCGAAGAAATCACTTAGCAATAGTGAGAACACGGCAAGTCCTGCAGCTAAGACTCCGATTGCACCAAACGCGCCAAAGATGTCGAAGTCAAACAAAGGAGTTGGATCAACATAACCAATCAAAGTTTCCGGAATTGCTGGAACGTTTAGGTTCCAGCCGGTTGGGTTAAATCCAGGGTCATCTTCGATCGTGTTAATGCCACCAATTTTTTGCGTGGTTTCCAAAACAACTGCAAGTACCGTTGTAGCTAGCAAACCAATCAGGATTGCAGCGCGCTTGCGAAGTGCAACCAAAATTACGGTAACCATGAGACCAAATACGAATGTGAAGATTGGCCAACCTGCAAGTTCACCCCGTACACCAAAAGTAATCAGTGGGTTACCAGTGCGCACAATGCCAGCGTCTACTAATCCAATGAGTGCGATGAATAAACCGATACCAGCACCAATTGAGTACTTCAACGCATCTGGCACAGCGTGGAATACCGCGGTGCGGAATCCGGTCAGTACCAAAAGCAAAACGATTACGCCTTCGATGACAACAAGGCCAAATGCCTGTGGCCATGTCATGAAAGGAGCCAGGCCAAATGCCAAGAATCCGTTCAGACCTAAACCGGCAGCAATAGCGATAGGGAAACGTCCGAGTACGCCCATAAAGATTGTCATGATGCCGGCAACTAACGCGGTAGCTGCTGCTACCAACGAAATTGCCACACCGATGTCCTGGCCACCACCTGGGAAATTCCCATTGATGTCCTTGGCGGTACCGACGATGAGAGGATTGAGTACAACGATGTAGGCCATTGTCACGAATGTGACGATGCCACCGCGTACTTCAGTCCCGAGATTGGAGCCACGCTCGGTCATGTGGAAATAGCGATCCCATGCCGGTGTGCTCGATGTTTTTGTAGTGGTTTCCATAACGACACGCTAGTGTCCTACCTATGGGTAATAGTGCAGACTCTCTGGGTGAGTTCGAAGCAGTTTCGAAAACTCAAGGTTCTAAAACTGAACTTACGCCACTTGAGGTTAATGGAATAACAGCAGTCACAATAGGCACATTAGTTTGGACAGTTGCAACGCTTGTTATGGTGTTGATGCGCGATCAACTGGAATCTGCTGGCCGTGGAAATTGGATCAACATCGGCATAGCCGGAATCATCCTTGGCTTACTCGGAATGCGTTACACCAAGCGTCGGGCAGCCCGAATCCAACGCGCTAAGGCTTCTAATTAATTAGTTGGATTGCGGGCGCACCATTGGCCACGGCCAGCTTCATACTTAACCACCTGAGCGCCTTCGGTGTAACCCCAAGACTTTGCTAACTCAATGTCTTGCGTGCGATCAGCATCTAGGCAAATCACGTTGACGCCGACGCGCTTAAAAGCATTTTGCAGATCTGACATATTCAGCTCAGGCAACTGCGGATCGAGTTGAGTTGAGGTGAATTGTCGAATCTGTAACCGATCCGCTAGTAAATCTTTTTCTCCAGTTGCAGTTACAAACCAATTAATTTTCGGTAGAACTGGATGGATTCGAACAGTTGTTGCAGCAAGAGATTTTTCTATGTTTGATCGCGCTGCCACGATATCGCCA
>JBIIFI010000098.1:0-4522 GCA_044237405.1 Candidatus Nanopelagicales bacterium
CAGGCGCGTTCATTGAAGCGGGCAAGAGTTTTGGTTTAACCAAAGTTATTAGTTACGACATTGAGCCGCATCATAAGAAAATCAAGCGTGGTGACTTCTTGGCGCAGAATATTGAGAAACAGGGATTACTGACAATTACTAATCCGCCATTTGGTCGGAACAACTCGCTATCTATCCCATTTTTTAATAAGGCGGCAGAAGTATCAGACCTTATTGTGTTTATTGTGCCTAGATCTTGGCGCAAATGGTCGGTGCAAAATCGCTTGGATCAAAACTTTCACCTAGTTCGCGATGACGACTTAAGCATTAATTATGTTGATGTTGATGGCAACGATGCTCACGCTAAAGATAGATTGCGAACCTGCGTTCAATACTGGGAGCGACGCGATACTTTACGGCCACTGGTAAAAGTCCAGGACATGGGCGTTATTGAGCGCACAACTCCAGAGTTAGCAGATGCTGCGATGACTTTGTTTGGATACAACTGTGGTCAACTAAGTACTGATTTTGAACGGCGCAAAATTACTACGAAGATGTACATCAAGTTAAAGCATCCCAAAGCAAAAAAAGCAATTGAGAACTCAGATTTTTCAAAGTTTTATTTAAATACTGCTTACACTGAAGCGCTTTCCATGCCCGAGATTAACTATGTACTCAATGAATACATATTCGGCGATCCCAAAGTGCAATTAATTCATTAAGTCTGGACGGTTCTGCGCAGTGCGCGCTTTGGCCTGTTCATGTTTCCAAGCAGCAATTTTCGCATGATCACCTGAGGTGAGAACTTCGGGAACTTCCAAGTCTCGCCAAACCGGTGGTCTAGTAAAAACTGGCCCCTCAAGTAAGTTTTCCATCTGTCCTGCAGCAAAGGAATCATCTGCAAAACTTTGCTCATTTCCCAGCACGCCTGGAACCAATCTGGCAATTGCCTCCACCATGACAAGTACCGCAACTTCCCCGCCAGCAAGCACATAGTCACCGATAGATACTTCTTCGACGCGAATTTTTGTTTGGTAATGCTGTGCAACTCGAGAGTCAATCCCCTCATACCGTCCGCAAGCAAAAACAATGTGTTGTGCACCGGAGAACTCTTGCGCCATAGCTTGAGTAAACGGTCGACCAGATGGGGTTGGGATTACCAAGATAGTTTCTGCCGTTACCAATTCATCAAGTGCCTCACCCCAAGGCTCAGGCTTCATAACCATCCCTGGCCCGCCGCCATATGGTGAATCGTCTACAGTCTGGTGTTTGTCGCGGGTATGGGAGCGTAAATCATGAACTGTTAAGGAAAGTAACCCATCTTCAATTGCCTTGCCCATCAACGAAAGGCGCAGTGGTTCCAAGTAAGTGGGAAATACCGAAACAACATCAAGCCTTAACATCAGGATTCCTCGTCCCTGACCACAATGGCATCTTGCTCATTAAGCAATCCAAGCGGCGGTGTGATGGTTACAGTTTTGGTTGCTAAATCGATGTCCGGCACAAATTCAGTTACAAACGGTATTAATACTTCGGTATCGCCTTCGCGCTTAACCGAGAGCAAGTCCTGACTTGGCAAGTGGATAACTTCCGAAATCACGCCTACTTTGGAGCCATCTGCTAACACAACGTTTAGTCCAACTAGTTGATGGTCGTAAAACTCATCTGGATCCTCGGGTAATTCGGTGGGATCTACTTCCAGTGACAAAGTTAGTCCGCGCAAACTTTCAGCCGCAGTTCGATCATCAATGCCTTGGAAGTGAACAACAAAACGCCCACTGTGCCATTTTGATGTGGCAACAGTGAGCGTTTTGTTATCAGAAGTCATCAGAACCGTTCCATCTACGTAGCGATGATCTGGTTCATCTGTCATTGGTTCAACGAAAAGGTCACCGCGCACGCCATGTGCTCGGCCAATGCGCCCGATTACGAGCTGCATTAACTACCTTCCGTCGACGTCAAGAATGTCGATTCGTACATTGCCTTTATCAGACAATGCATTAACGACGGTGCGAAGTGCAGTTGCAGTGCGACCGGCTTTACCGATTACCCGCCCCATGTCTTCTGGGTTGAGCTTGACCTCAAGAGTTGCGCCTCGACGATTGTTTTCGCGAACGACAACTTCGTCTGGATGATCAACTATTCCCTTTACGAGGTGTTCTAAAGTCTCGTCAAGCATTGGTTATGCCTCTTCGGCTGGAGCTTCTTCAGCTGCCGCATTTTCTTCCGACGCTACGTCAGTGTTTACTTCCGACGCAACGTCATCGCTTGCGATGACCGCGTCGGCAGCGGCTGCTTCTACAGGAGCTTCGACCACTTCATCTGCAACTACTTCTGCAACTACGGCTGGCAAAACTTCAACTACTTCAGCTTCAACCGGCTTTTCAACCTTTGGACGAATAGTTGGTGTGCGAGGTTCGTTAGCAACAGCTGCAACAGTTTCAGCAAACTTGGTGTTCTTGTCCACCTTTGATTCCTTGACTCGCAAAGTTCCTTCAGCGCCTGGAAGGCCCTTGAACTTCTGCCAGTCACCAGTGATCTTTAGCAGAACAAGAACTGGTTCGGTTGGCTGTGCGCCAACGCCTAGCCAATACTGAACGCGATCAGAATTGATCTTGATAAGACTTGGTTCTTCTTTTGGATGGTACAAACCGATTTCTTCGATGGCACGGCCATCACGAGCGGTACGGGCGTCGGCAATTACTACGCGGTATTGCGGGTTGCGGATGCTGCCCATGCGCTTAAGTTTGATCTTTACGGCCACGAGTTTTATTTCTCCTGATAATTGGTGTGACATAAAACCGTTGTTGCAGCGGGGGCGCAACTAGTTAATGTCTATGAATCCAACAAGGTTGCGGGTAGAGGGCCGGCTACCAAGTCGGGATTACTTGATAAATCATGCCAGACAAGGCAAAAATCAGGAAATTGAGGGAAATTGACCCAGATAGAACCCTTTAATTCAGGGGTAAAATATAGCTATGTTCGCTGAGGTTGTTATTGCTGAATCCCTAGTCACTATTAGGTTTTCCCGATGGGACAAGTTTCTCAATGCTTCAAAGCGAGACATTTCTATTCGTCGTGACCAGTTGGTATCGATAGACCTTGGTCCGGAGATAGTCAAACAATGTCAAGGTCTACGCGCTCCTGGAACTTATGGCTTCGGTGTTATCGCAGGAACATATCGTCAGCGCCATGGTGTGAAGCATTTCTGGAATGTTCGAAAGAAACTTGCTGATCACACAGTTCGGTTTAACTTACTTGGAAGCGAATTCGACACAATTGTGGTGCAGGTTGGCGACCCAAAAGCTATTTCAGAAAGTCTCGGAAAGCACTCGGTATCTCAGTAAGCGTTGCACTCGGCTCTTCGAATTCAATTCCTGAATCTTGAGCTGCTCGTTTAGCTGGGTTACCTGATTTCTTTGCACCTTTGCCTGGCTTTTGAACTTTCTTTTGTTGCGGACGCATGCCGGGCATTCCTGGCATCGGTGGCATGCCAGGAACTGAGCCACCCTTAGCCATTTGCTTCATCATTTTTTGCGCAACGACAAAGCGGTCCATCAAAGTGTTTACATCGCTAACTTGCATACCTGATCCCTTAGCGATGCGAGCGCGTCGTGATCCATTAAGTAATTTCGGATCTTCGCGTTCAGCTGGAGTCATTGAAGAAATGATTGCTTCGACGCGATCAATTTCGCGCTCGTCAACATTTTCAATCTGCTTTTTCATTTCAGCCATACCTGGCAACATGCCAAGCATTTTTGTCATAGATCCCATTTTGCGAATCTGTTGCATCTGTTGCATGAAGTCGGTCAGTGTGAAGTCTTCGCCGTCTTTAACTTTCTTGGCGAACTTTTCGGTTTGATCTTTATCAAGTGTTTGTTCTGCCTGCTCAATCAGAGTTAGCAAATCACCCATATCCAAAATTCTGGAAGCCATGCGATCTGGATGGAAAACTTCAAAGTCAGTTAACTTCTCACCCGTTGAGGCAAACATGATCGGCTTACCAGTGATGGTTGCAACTGAAAGCGCCGCACCACCACGAGCATCACCATCAAGCTTTGTTAGGACAACTGCATCAATTCCAATGTCGCGAGCAAAAGTCTCCGCAGTATTAATTGCATCCTGCCCGGTCATCGCATCAATGACTAAGAGAGTTTCATCTGGCTTTGCTTCAGCTTTGACTTTTGCCAGCTGATCCATCAATTCGCTATCGATCGATAGTCGTCCGGCAGTATCAACAATCACAATGTCGTGAAGTTTGTCTTTAGCAAACTTCATAGCATCGCGAGTTACCTGAACTGGATCGCCAACACCGTTGCCTGGCTCAGGCGCAAATACAACTGTGCCTGATTGCTCGCCAACAATCTTTAACTGATCAACCGCATTTGGTCGCTGCAAGTCAGCTGCCACCAACATTGGCTGATGGCCTTGAGATCGCAGGTGTGCCGCAAGCTTTCCAGCAAGTGTGGTTTTACCAGCGCCTTGTAGACCGGCAAGCAAGATAACGGTTGGTGGATTCTTTGCAAGCTTGAGTCGCCTGGTT
>JBIIFI010000114.1:0-4172 GCA_044237405.1 Candidatus Nanopelagicales bacterium
TTGCGATGTTTCCACCAATGACTTGAACTTTGGTTGCCTTCTTGATGCGAGAAACCATTTCTAAAACTGCATTTTGATGACCATGCGCAGTATCAACAATGACAACGTCAACACCTGCATCAATTAGCGCCATTGCGCGAGTAAATGAATCTTCGCCGACCCCAACTGCAGCGCCAACCATAAGGCGGCCAGCCTGATCTTTTGTTGCTAGTGGATAACGATCGCTCTTTACATAGTCCTTAACAGTGATTAAGCCAGTCAATTTACCGGCATCATCAACTAACGGAAGTTTTTCAATTTTGTTTACACGCAACAACTCGAGGGCATCTTCACCATTCATTCCTGGCTTACCAGTGATCAATGGCATTGGAGTCATTACATCTCCAACTTTGCGATGCTTGTCATCTTCAAAGCACATGTCGCGATTGGTTACGATGCCAAGTAATTTCCCATCGGCATCAACCACAGGTACGCCACTGATTCGGTAATGTGCGCAAAGCCGATCTACGTCTTCAAGTGTGTCAGTTGCCAGGCAGGTTACTGGGTGCGTAATCATGCCGGCTTCACTGCGCTTTACTAAGTCAACTTGGGCAGCTTGATCTTCAATCGAGAGGTTGCGATGCAGAATGCCTAAGCCACCTTGACGGGCCATAGCGATTGCCATCCGAGCTTCGGTGACGGTATCCATGGCTGAGGAAAGTAGCGGAATTTGAAGTGTGATTTCGCGCGTCAGTTTGGTGCTGGTATCTACTTCACTTGGAATTACATTGCTGGCATCAGGTAACAGTAAGACGTCATCATAAGTAAGGCCCAGCATTGCGAACTTCTCAGGAAGGCCCTGTGTCATGGAAACCCCTTGCTACCGACTACTTACATAAGCCGCACGCAAATTGCGGCTGATAAGTGAATTGCTCAAGGCTATCGTGAATTCAGCCAGGTCCAAAAAGCGGATCTTTGGCTATTTCTAGCGCCCCGAGGCTGCAGCTAAGGCAACTAAGGTGCTGGTGAAATCATTTGATTTCATTACGCCTTCTGGCACATCAGATTGCCAGCCAGGGCCAACAGACATAAGCAGCGGCGCTGGGCGCATTGGATCAACGACACCCCAAATTGAAACATCTGCAGTTCCCAGGGACTGTGACCAAACCGCAATTGCACATGGGCCAATTTTTTTGGCAGCTGTAGCAAGTGCGTCTGCTGGCATGCGAGCACCAAGTACTCGACTGGCGATGTTTTGTTCAGCTAAACCAGCAGCAATCGCATACATCGGAATTGTGTGAAGTTCATGTGGCGCGCAAGCAAGCAAGACCGGACGAGCGTTCTCTGGTTCAGTTACCGCGCTGGCTAAGTTACGGAATAAGCCAGTAATTGATTCTGCAATTAAGTGTTCTTGTTCAACGCCTTCCCCGGTTTGCTCCCACTTGTCGCCAAGGGCAACTAAGACTGGAACCAGCACGTTTTCCCAAGTCCAAACCACACCATGAGTTTCTAAAGAATTGGAAATAACTTGATCACAACCAATTGCATCTAATGTTGAGGCGGCTCGATTAAGGGCGCGGATAATTGTTTTTGGGCCATCGAGCGCGATGACATTATCTGAATAACTCTGTGTTTCAGAGACCACGTGTAGTGGCGCAGCTGGAATTGATTCTGCAGTGAGATTGACTGGGATGACATCCTGGATAAGTGCAGTTTTTGCTGCCTCGCTTGGGAGCACTCCGTTAAGCATTAGCTTGCGCATCAGATCAATGCGAGCAACATCTGTTGCCGAATACCTGCGATGTGAGCCAGCAGCGTGAACGCTAGGACCAAGGCCATATCGGCGGTCCCAAGTGCGAAGTGTTGCCGGAGCAATTCCGATCCGCCGTGCCACGGCCGCAACGGTAAGGCCAATCTCGACCTGAGGTGCGCGCTGTGACATGAGACTCATTCTTTCGCCACTTTAGGGATTATGCACCTTGTGAGATCGCTGAATCCATTGAATATTAGGTTTTTTCAGCTAACTAAGCCAAAACGGGGCAAAACTAATTCACCCAAAATGCTTGACCAACTTATGAAGCGGTTCTAGAGTGGGGTAATAACGAACAACCTATCGGGAGGAACCTAATGGCTGATCTATCTAGATTGCCTGGTCCAAATGCAGACTTTTGGGATTGGCAGCTGCACTCAGCTTGCCGCGGCCTAGATTCAGATATCTTCTACCATCCCGATGGCGAACGTGGATCTGCTCGGGAACGTCGAGTAGCAACTGCCAAAGCAATTTGTGCGGCTTGCCCGGTTCTTGCCCAATGTCGTGAACATGCACTTAAGACCCGTGAGCCTTACGGAGTATGGGGTGGCATGAGTGAGGAAGATCGCGAAGCGCACTATGCACGTCAAGCTCGCGCAAACCGCATCTCTTCTTAAGTTAAAGAATTAAAAACAAAACCCCCGGACAATGTCCGGGGGTTTTGTTTTTCGAACTACTAATTAGTGCGTATGTTTGCGAGCCCTTGCGGTTCGCGAACAAATGACAATGCCCATATAGGACACACTCGCTTTAGTGAGTGTGTCCGGCGTGACCGTGGCCATGGCCGCCGGCATCTTCTGGAGCCTTTTCCTTCTTCTCAACCACAAGTGCTTCAGTAGTTAGCAACATGCCTGCGATTGAAGCAGCGTTCTCAAGTGCAGAACGAGTTACCTTTACTGGATCGATTACACCTTGTGCAACAAGGTCGCCGTATTCACCAGTTGCTGCATTGATGCCTTGGCCTTGACCAAGTTCACGAACGCGGTCGACAACTACATAGCCTTCGAGGCCAGCATTCTCGGCAATCCAACGAAGTGGCTCAACAACTCCACGACGAACGATCTGAACACCAATTGCTTGGTCGCCAGTTAGCCCTAAGTCGCCATTAAGAACAGCAGATGCATGGATCAAAGCAGAGCCACCGCCAGAGACGATGCCTTCTTCGATTGCAGCGCGAGTAGCCGAAACTGCATCTTCGATGCGGTGCTTCTTTTCCTTAAGTTCAACTTCAGTGTGAGCGCCAACCTTGATAACGCAAACTCCGCCGGAAAGCTTTGCCAAACGCTCAGAAAGCTTTTCCTTATCCCAATCAGAATCAGAATTTTCAATCTCACGCTTGATTTGGCCAACGCGATCGTTAACTGCAGCAGCGTCTCCGCCACCATCCACAATTGTGGTGTTGTCCTTGGTTGCAACAACGCGACGGGCGCTACCTAGAACTTCAAGGCCTACCTGGTCGATTTTCAGACCAATGTCAGCAGAGATAACAGTTGCGCCAGTAAGGATTGCAATGTCTTCAAGAATTGACTTGCGACGATCGCCAAATGCTGGAGCCTTGATAGCAACGCTTGGGAAAGTGCCACGAATTCGGTTTACAACAAGTGTGGATAGTGCTTCGCCATCTACATCCTCGGCGATGATTACCAATGGCTTGCTGGCTGCGGAAACTTTTTCCAGGATTGGAAGAAGTTCAGAAACGCTAGAAATTTTGCCCTGAACCAACATGATGGCTGGGTTATCCAAAACGGCTTCCATGCGATCCGCATCAGTTACGAAGTAAGGCGAAATGTATCCCTTATCGAACTGCATGCCCTCGGTGAATTCCAATTCCATTGCAGTGGTGCTGGACTCTTCGACTGAGATAACGCCGTCTTTGCCGACCTTGTCAAAAGCCTCGGCAATTAAATCGCCAATAACTTGGTCGCGTGAACTAATTGCGCCGACCTGTGAGATGCCTTCTTTGCCATCTACTGGACGAGCCTGCTTTAGTAATTCAGCTTTCATGGCTGCTACGGCTGCTTCGATGCCACGCTTAAGTTCTACCGGTGCGCCACCAGCGGCGACAACCTTTAGGCCTTCGCGCACGAAAGCCTGTGCAAGCACAGTCGCGGTAGTTGTACCGTCACCGGCAACATCATTGGTCTTGGTAGCAACTTCTTTGGCAAGTTGTGCGCCAAGGTTTTCGTATGAATCTTCAAGTTCAATTTCACGGGCAATAGTCACGCCATCGTTAGTGATGGTAGGTGCTCCCCATGCCTTGCTAATGACTACGTTGCGGCCCTTTGGTCCAAGGGTTACCTTCACTGCATCAGCTAGGGCGTTAACGCCACGTTCTAATGCGCGACGAGCATCTTCGTCGAATTGAACGGTCTTTGCCATTTGT
>JBIIFI010000142.1:0-3718 GCA_044237405.1 Candidatus Nanopelagicales bacterium
CGCCTAGCCAGGTGTAAGTTCTGCCGAGTAACGCATTTTGGACTTCGCGGCCCCAAGGACCCCACAAGACTGGTTGTGGATTGCCGGTAGTCCCGCTAGTTGTCTGCAGAACTCGCTGGCTAACAGTTTTCTCAAGGCGCGTCGGCAGGCTGCCAAACGGTGGGTTAGCTTCGATGTCAGCCAGAATCATGGACTTGTCAATGATTGGCAATTTAGAAATATCAGATAAATCTTTTACATCGGCCTTGCTAACACCTGACTCGAGCCAAAGTGAACGATAGAAAGGGGTATCCCAAGCACACTCCAGCACCGCCTGAAATCTTTGCTGCTGCAAATCCTCAAGTTCCTGGCGAGACATTCCAGAATATTTCGAAATGAAGTTCGCACCGGTTGGGTATTCATCGCTGAGTCGCTGGTAATCAAAGGCATCAAAATACGGAGAACTCATTAAAGGCTCCCAAAAAGGGTGCTTAAATCGCTTTGATTTTCCAGTTGATCCACAGTCTTAACAATATCTTCAAACAGGCTATTTCGTCCCACTAGTTCGAGATTACCTTTGAGTTTCGCAAGCACTTGCGACTCCGACATTGGATTAGTTGGACTGCCTAGTGAATACGGCATCACCTTTTCCAATGTCTCGCCACTGTTGAGCGTGATCGAAACCTTCTGCGGATCAAAGGCATTCAGATCCGGATTATTGTCAGGAGTTACAGAAATCCGCTGCGCCCAGTCATAGAGCTCTGGATTGCGCAGGTTTTCATCGGTGTAGCAATCCAGAGTTACCTGGCCAGTGTCAATTGCAAGCGGAATTAAATATGCCAAACAAAGTCGGGCTGCACCAACTGGCATGTCTACATCTGGTCTGCGCCCAACCAAGTTGTAAACCATAGGAGGCACAGTTACAGTTATTGACTTGATTTGATCGCGAGTTAAATTAAATTCTGATCGTAGTTGCAATATTGCATCCAAGGCACCATGTGTAGCACGACCACTAGGAAATGGCTTTAGCGAAGTGCGGTCGACTTCCCACTGTTGACCCAATCGATTCATCAAGTCTTCTGGATTCCCAGCTTTTTCAAAAAGTGAAAAGTATCCATACTTTCCTTCAAGAATGTATTCCGGTCCAACGAAACCAAGTTGTGCCAGATCGATCGCATTGACTGCAGACCTTGCATTGAATCCAACTTGCAAAGCCAAAACCTGGGCGCCTTCAGTATGCGCTTGCATAGTGCCAGAAAGTTGTCCATACACAACACCAAGTGCTGACATCGCCTGTTCCGTAGTTGGCGAAGATATTGAGTTGATCGCTGCGACAGCACCAATTGCTCCGGCAGTGGCAGGACGGAAGAATTGCAACGGTGAAGTGGTTACATCGCCTAACCCACCTGCAATATCAACACCAACGCAAACTGCTTTAATTAAATCTTTTCCATTGGGTACATAACCTTGCGTAACATGTGCCCGCTGCATCCAGGCAACAACACTTGGGAAGACCACCGTCATGGGATGCACAACTGCAGGTTCGTGAATTGCATCAAATTCGAGTGTGTGCATTTGATGCGCGTTAATCATTGCTGCGTTGGCAGCATCGAGTTTTTGATTCATGTTCCAGCCGTTAGAAGTCTGGCCAGAACTGTTTTTGGTGGCGAAGTCCTGGAGCCAGCCAGACTCGGTTGTGGAGCTGCCAGCTAGGCCCACACCCAAACTGTCCAGGATCAGGGTCTTGGCGCTGGCTTTTGTGGCATCAGGAATATCCTCGAATTTTAGGGTCAAACTATGCTCAACAGCCTTAGTAATAAGGGGTTTTGCCACTTTTTGGGGTTCCATCGCGTTATCCAATCGTTACTGCCTGAGTACTTTTCTACTCTATTTGCCTGCGAAATGTAAAAGGTATGAGGTTTGCTTGTCTCAACGTAGTTGAATGATTACGTTATCTGCCGCAAGCAACGAAAGTTCGGAGATTATATGAGTAAGAAGTTAAAGGCGCTGATCATTGGATTCAGTCTTTTCTTTGTTACTGCCTGTTCAGGTGGAACAGATACAGGAACTGTAGAAGAAACTTCAGCACCAGTTAGTAACACAAGCGAAATCATCGCTTTATCTGAAGATGTACCACCGGGTCTTGACTCAGACGGTCCATCAGCATCCATTCCAGTAACCCAGCAAGCAATTGGCAACATCATGGAGCCACTTGTTTACTACAAGGACGGTTCAACTAATGAAACCGGAGTTGGCCTTTTCGATTTCCAGAATTTCGAAGGACGCCTAGCTGAATCATTTACATATGATGAAGCGACTCTTACTTGGACTTTCAAACTGCGCCAAGGCGTAGAGGGATGTAACGGCGAAACATTTAACGCTGATGACGTGCTTTACACATTTGCACGCGCAAAGAGCGTTAGTGGTAGCGCACCAATTGGTTGGTTCCTATCTAACGTAGCTGACATCGCAGGATTCACTGGAGGTGTTTTTGACGCAGACGCTACTAAGGCTGCTGCTGCAAAAGAACTAGGTGACGAAGTGACCAAGGTTGATGATTACACCGTAACCATCAAGCAGGCTGCACCAAATAAGTTGTTCTTGCCAGTTCTAACCATCTTTGGTTTGAACATCTTTGACAAGGAAGCTATGGAAGCAAATTCAACTGCTGAAGACCCATGGTCACATGAGTACTCAAACAGCACTAACTTGCCATCCTTCGGTCCTTACTGTGTTAGTGATTGGGTCAAGAATGACTCAATGACACTTACTTCAAATGAGAAGTACTACGCAGGCGCACCAAGCATCAAGAAGGTTGTTTGGCGCAAGGTTCCTACATCAGCAAACCGTCTAGCTGCTGTTCAGACCGGTCAGGCTCAACTTGTTGACAAGTTGACTCCGAGCGAGTTTGCCAGCCTTGATGGAGTTGAAGGCGTAGCACTTTCCGCAGTTGCTGGAAACCAGAATCTGTTTGTTCACATGAACTTCCAGACCAAGCCATTCGACAACGTTCTAGTTCGTCGCGCAATTGCTTCGGCAATTGACTACGACAAGATCATTGCAAATGGTTACTTCGGTAAGGCACAAAAGTGGGATAGCCACATGCCAAGTACTTACCCTGGTTACCACAAGGCAGACACACCATATGCATACGATCCAGAAGCAGCAAAAGCATTACTTGCTGAAGCCGGATTCGTAGACGATGGTTCCTTGAAACTGTCTTACATCACAGAGTTGGAATCCACTCTTGGTCCAATCGCAACTCAGATCCGTGCGGATCTAGCTGCAGTTGGTATCAACATCCAGTTGGACCCAATTCCACAGAGCCAATTCGGTGACCGCGCACTTGTTAAGCGCGATCTACCATTTGCGCTAAATGACAACGAAAAGCCAATCGCCGTGGATTCAGGATATGCAACATTGCTATTCTTCGTATCTGCAGCCAATGGCAGCTTGAACAACATGGTTAACTACGAAAGCACAACCGTAGATGACCTATACGTCAAGCTAAAGAACGAAGCTGATAACACCAAGCGTGATGCGATGCTTGCAGAAGTGCAAGAAACGCTCATGACTGATGTGACTTGGGTTCCAGTTGTCGAATACCAAACACAGTGGGCACACTCAGACAAGCTGTCTGGAATTAAGTGGCACCCTGATAACGGTGTTCGATTTGCTGATCTAACACTCAACTAGTTATCAAGTAAGTAGCATGGGTGCGGCCGAAGCAGTAACAACT
>JBIIFI010000100.1:0-4495 GCA_044237405.1 Candidatus Nanopelagicales bacterium
TGCAGCTATCTGGTCAGCCGATTCATTATTGGCAGCAGCTAAAAAGTCTGCGCCTTCTTTTTCGGTTGCCGCACGTAGCAATTGAGTTTCATTTTCGACTCGGGCTTTTAGCTTTTCTGCATCCGCCACTACTTCGTTCGCGCGACGAGTCGCATCCTCAAGCAATTTCGCAATAACTTTTTGATTCTCAGTTGCTTGGGAATCTGCATCATTTTGAGTGGCTTCAAGTAGCTGGGCAGCTTGGTCCCGCGCAGTTTCAAGAGTTGATGTTGCTTCGGCGCGAAGTTTGCGCGCATCTACGTTTGCAGCTTCGCGTGTTTGTCTTGCATCTAGTTCACAACTTGCGCGGATTTGCTCGCGCTCAGATTCTGCTTGCTGCAAAGTTTCGGTTGCTTGTTCAATTAACTTGCCCGCGCGCATCCGAGCTGCTCGGATAATAACGGCTGCGTCTTCAGCAGCGATTTGAGTTAATGCGTCTTCATCCAAATCAATAAAGCTGGCGCGGCCAGCCGCACCTTCGAGTTCTGTGATGCGACTCTGCAGCGCGGCAATAGTTTTTTCGGCATCTGCGAAATCGCGTGCGCTTGCAGTACTGGCGTCGCCTGAATCATCGCCCTTAAAAAATCGGCCTAAGCCCTTGTTGTCACTCATGTGCATTCCTCATTTCCCCGTAGATAAAGAATAGGGGCGAAACTGCTGAGTGGAAAATCCGATTTGTCCGAATACACAGGGTTTAGCGTGATCGACTGCCGCCACGGGATCCGCCGGAACGACTTTGCGGCCGTCCACCACCAGATCGGCTTGGTCCGCCTGGACGACGGCCTCGAGCTGGCGGTTCTGCTGGAGGTTTCCAGGCAATTCCGGTTGGTTCCTTGGCCCCAGTGATTGCTACCAATTCCTTGGACATTGGCTTAACTTTCACAACTTCTGGATCCACTCCGGCGCGACTTGTCATTGCAGTGACCGCTTTTTGCTGGCGTGGGCCAATCATCGTTACGACCTTGCCAGTTTCGCCGGCGCGAGCAGTTCGTCCAGCTCGGTGCAAATAGTCCTTGTGATCATTCGGTGGATCAATGTGAACTACCAAGCTGACACCATCGACGTGAATTCCGCGAGCGGCAACGTCGGTAGCTACCAGGACATTTGTCAGACCTTCTTTAAAGGCATTCAAAGTGCGTGTTCTGACGGCCTGGGTTTTGCCGCCATGCAATGCGCCAGCTGGCACACCCTTGTGCGCTAGATCTTTTGCAATGCGATCTACGCCAGCTTGGGTGCGCGCAAAGAACATAGTCTTGCCTTTGCGGGAACCAATTTCGGCAAGAATCGTCGGCTTATCTTCACTATATGTAATGAATAAATAGTGAGTCATTGTTTTAACTGAAGCTTTGCCAGAGTTGGTCGCGTGCTCAACTGGATCATGTAGATACTTACGAACAATCTTGTCTACATCTTTATCCAAAGTTGCGCTGAACAACAGACGCTGCGAATCAGGCTTTGTCATGTCAAGCACTTCAACGATTTGTGGCATGAATCCCATGTCACACATCTGATCAGCTTCATCGAGGATTGTGATTTCGATTTTGCTTAAGTTGATGTGACCTTGCTCGACTAAATCATTGAGTCGACCCGGTGTTGCAACCACGATTGGCACGCCACGCTTTAGCGCGTCAATTTGTTTCGCATAAGGCATTCCGCCAGCGATTAATCGAATGTCTAGTTCAACAGCTTGGGCGTAAGGCATCAATGCATCGGTAACTTGCATCGCAAGCTCGCGGGTTGGTACTAACACAATTCCTAATGGATGTTTGGCTGATGCCTTGCGATGTGCCAGGCGCGTAACCATGGCAAGACCAAACGCCAATGTTTTACCAGAACCGGTTTGGCCGCGTCCCAGTACATCGCGACCACTGATTGCATCAGGCAAAGTCTTAGCTTGAATTGGGAACGGCGTGTCAATTCCCTGACGCTTTAGTGTGCTGAGTAATTCAGTAGACACACCAAGTTCAGCCCAAGTACTAGAGGCTGTATCTAATGCAACTTCTGCCGTGTCATCTGACATTGCGGTTTTGCTAGAAACTTTTTCGGTTGAAACTTTTTCACGAGGCAAACGAGACTTTGGTGCATACACTTCTTCGCGCTTGGTGCGTGGTGCGCGTGTTGGTGTTTCATCGTTATATTTACGCGGCGCACGAGTTGGAGCTTCATCGCGGCGTGCACGAGTTGGCGCAGCATCGTCTCGGCGTGCTCGTGGAGGACGTGAATCAAAATTATCGCGGCGTGCGCGAGTTGGCGCAGCATCATCACGGCGGGCGCGTGGTGCACGAGCTGGAGCATCGTCGTTGTATTTGCGTGGTGCACGAGCTGGACGATCTTCTTCATACCGATCACGAGATCCGCGCGTACCTGATGGCTTTTCGCCACCTTTACGTTGTGGTTTGCCAGAAGGATTCCAGACATCATTGCTGCGCTTGGCGCCGCGTACTTCGGCGCGTGGCGATTCCGCTTTACTGCGAGCATCTGGGTCGCGTGGTTCGCGTGGTGCTCGGGATTCAGCCTTTGCCACCTTGGACTTTGGCTTTGCGCGCTTCTTAGCCGCAGTTTGTTTTGCCGCAGCATGACGAGGTGAACCGGCTTTTGGCTTGGATTCAGTATCGCGGGCGCGGTCTCGTTCGAGCTTTCGGGCGCGCGGCTTTTTCTTAGGACTTGATGGAGTGGACATTAAAACCTTCTTTGGGGAATGTTCTAAAGGTAGGCGAGAAATGGCTTAAAACCTAATCGTCACGGCGGTTTTCATCGTTTTGTCACTGTCCAATGGGAGACTTACACCATGGACTTAACTTCATTAATTCTCATTGTGTTGCTAACAGCACTTACTACTGCCGGCATCGTTTGGCTCGTAGTTAGTCGAGCAATGAAAAACCAGGGTGGATTGTCTGCACAAGACATTCGACAGCAGGTTGCTGATGCATCTCGTGAGCAATATTTATCTGCAGCACAAATGTTAGAGAATTCAACGGAGCAACGTTTGCAAACAACAAATGCCTCGATTGCCGAACAAACCCGAGCAGCCTCGGCTTCAATGCAAGAAATCATAAAACCACTTGGTGAAAGTCTGAAAGCACTTGATGCAAAAGTTGGAGACTTGGAAACCAAGCGTGCTGACGCCTACGCCCGCCTTGATCAGCAAGTTGTTAACACCGCAGGTTTACTCGACTCGTTGCGCACTGAAACTACAAATCTTTCAACCGCTCTGCGACGTAATGATGTTCGTGGTCGCTGGGGTGAACTACAGCTTCGTCGAATAATTGAAATGATCGGATTAACCGAACATGTGTCATTCGACGAGCAACGACAGCAAGTTGGCGAAGGTTCAGGCCGACCTGACTTAACTATTCACTTGCCAAACAATCGCGTACTTTACGTTGACAGTAAAGCTCCGATGAATTCATTCATTGACGCAACTAATGAATTAGATCCAGACCGTCGTAAAACTTTGCTGGAAGCACACGCTGCTGCAGTCAAAGGTCACATTAAGGCGCTTTCAAATCGTAGTTACGTTGACGATAAACAGTCTTTGAATTATGTGATTATGTTTGTTCCGACTGAGTCATCACTAGCTGCTGCTTTTGAGGTTTATCCAAACCTCATAGAAGATGCGGCTGCTGCAAAAGTTGTGCTCACTTCACCAACTTCATTGGTTATTGCCTTGAATACGATTGCTATGTTGTGGCAAGAAGACACTCAGGTTCGCAATGCGCAAGAGATGATCAAAGAATCCGGCGACCTTTACAATCGATTAATTACTTTTATTAATCACTTCAGCAAGGTTGGCGATAACTTAAAGCGATCGATGGACACTTACAACAATGCAATTGGATCTTTTGATCGTTCTGTAATGCCAAAAGCTAAGGTTGTTGAAGAGTTAGGTAAGTTCAGCGACGAATTACCGACGGCAGAAAAGCTAGAAGTTGATTTCCGTGAATCTAAATTTGCTACGCACGAAACTCAACTGGGATTAGTCTCTGATCCCGACGAAGAAACTGCCTAAGCACTTTAATGCGCTAAAACACAGGGTTACCGTAAGTCCAAATGACTAAACCTTGGGTTACTGTGTTGCCTAAAGTCGTCACCCGTTAAGTTTTTCTTATGGGAAATAACGCTGACGAAAAAGATACAGGCACTGCTGTGCCCGCGCCTAAGGTGGCGGCAAATCCATTTGATTTAAGTGATGACTACAGCGCGGAAAAGTCTAAATTCCGCAAGAGTTTCGGGCGCAAAGAAGTCCTGTTTTTTTCAATTTGTTCCGTGATTGGCTTAGACACGATCGGGTTAATTGCAGCTGCTGGCCCTGAGGCATTTTCCTGGATGGCAGTATTGGCGATCGTATTTCTGATTCCATCTGCCATGGTGATTGCCGAATTAAGTTCTACGTTTACCTACCAGGGCGGGCCATATATGTGGATTCGCTTGGCTTTTGGTCGCTGGGCTGGCTCAC
>JBIIFI010000101.1:0-4424 GCA_044237405.1 Candidatus Nanopelagicales bacterium
TCGATCCTAAAATTGCTAGTCGCTGGTTAGCCAAAGCAGAATTCATTGCAAACGAAATTGATGAGATTAAGGCGAATGCTCAGTCTGCACTTGCTGGTTCGGCATGGTCTCCTGCAATTGATCACGCCGAAGCACAAGCAGTAGTCCAGCAAATTGAGCTAACTGAGGCAACCGCTGGCACTGTGCTAAACATTTGTCGTGAACTCGTGCTCACTTCAGGAAGTTCGCAACAACTACCTGCGCTATTGGCTGCTGCATTGGCTGGAGTCCTAAGTGCTACTGCAGAAGTAATCTCTGACCAAGCGGAAATTGCTGAGGACTCCCCTGCTGATATTCAGCATGAAGATCTTGAAGACTGGCAAGACCAGCGCAAGAAAGCTATTGCTGAACTTCGAAATCTAGATGATACTCAGCCACTTTTGATTGGTGGTTCAATCTTGCGAGATGCCGAAAAAATCACTGAAATTCTAAGTGATTAGATCCTTACTTAAATAAAAAGAAAAGACACCCGAAGGTGTCTTTTCTTTTTAGTAGCGGGGACAGGATTTGAACCTGTGACCTCTGGGTTATGAGCCCAGCGAGCTACCGAGCTGCTCCACCCCGCGTCGGTTTCTCAAGGATACGCGAGGAATCCAGTCCAACCAAATCGCTAACTTGCAGGTTGCGAAGGTGATGGGACTGGAGTTGGCGTCGGAGTTACCGCTAGGTTCTCACCAGCGATTAAGCCACCTGCATCAGTTGCTCGTTGCAATGCCTCAGACAGCCGATCTTGGGCCTCACCGTATGCAGCAAAGTCACCAGCAGCAAGCGCCGCAACACCATCGTTGTATGCCTGGTTAGCATCCAATATCGCTTCTGCCAGATCTTGTTCAGGAGTTGTTTCTGGAGCTTCTGGCGCAGTCGGATCTGTGGGATCAGTTGGAATTGCGGTTTGCCCGGTAAATACCTTCTTGAGCGCAGTTGCTAGATCATCTTCAAAGGCAACTTTTGAACCAAACGAGACAAGTACCTTTCGCAACAATGGATAGCCTTCGCCTTGAGCAGCACGAACATAAACCGGTTCAAAGTAAAGTAAGCCGCCACCGACTGGCAACGAAAGCAAGTTACCTAGGACTACGTCAGACCCACCACTTCGCAACAACGAAAGTTGCTTTGCTACTTCTGGGTCAGATTCAAAGTTATTTTGTACTTGACGAGGTCCAGGAATCGTGGTGTTTCTCGGAAGCTGCAAAACTCGAATCGTTCCGTAGTCCTCACCATGATCTGAATTAACAGACATAAATGCAGCCAAAGTTTGTCGCTTTGTAGGTGCATAGGTAGTTGTCAACGAGAAGGTTGGCGCATCTTGATCTGGCATTTGCAGCGTTAGGTAATAAGGCGGCTGAGCTTGACCAACAGTTGGCTTAGTTGGATCTTCTGGAACGATCCAGAAATCCTGGCCAGAATAAAACGCCTGTGGGTCACCAACGTGATACTTAGCTAACACGTCGCGCTGAACCTTGAACATATCTTCTGGGTATCTAATGTGGTCGAGTACACCAGCAGGAATTGCAGACTTAGGTTGAACTACACCAGGAAATGCTTTGCTCCAAGTTTGTAGGATTGGATCTTTTTCATCCCATGCGTAAATATTTACGGTTCCGTCATATGCATCCACAGTTGCCTTAACGGCATTGCGAATGTAAGTGATGTTTCCAGCACTTAACGGAATAGATTCAAATTGAGTGTTCACTGAATCTGCAGTTGCATCACGCAACGAAATGCGAGCTGCATATGGGAATTCGTTGGTAGTTGTGTAACCATCAACAATCCATTGCACCCTGCCATCTACAACAGCTGGGTAGGGATCACCATCTAATGTCAGCCATGGCGCAACTTTAGCGACGCGAGTCTTCGGGTCACGATCGTAAAGAATCTTTGACTCTGGGCCAATCTGATTCGAAAGCAAGATATTCGTATCTTGATAATTCAGGGCAAATATTGCGCGCTGAATCATGTTTCCGATTGCAACTCCGCCAGATCCTGAGTAGGTGTTATTTGTCTGGCCGTTAGCGCTCTTGTCATCTGGAAAATCCAGTTCGATTGGTGGCTGACTGCCGTCGCTACCAACGATGGAATAAGCCGGAGATTGCTCACCGAAGTAGACGCGAGGTTGATCAATATCGAATTTGCCTGATGGCGGAATGTTACTTTCGGCAAACTTAGGTGCACCATCTGCTTCAGCCGTATTTTCATACGCTGCGACTACGCCATAACCATGTGTGAAAACCATGTGATCGTTAAACCAATTTCGCTGGTCATCAGCAAGGCCATCTAGGTTAACTTCGCGAACTGCAATAACAGTTCCCCGCTTCACGCCATCAATCATGTACCTATCAACATCAAGAGTTTCTGGGAACGCATAGAAACCACGAATTTGTTGCAGCTGGCTAAAGGTTGGTGAGTTTAGGGCAGGATCAAGAAGTCGGATGTTAGTTAGTGTTCCCGCATCTTCTGCCAACGAAGCTAGTGATGGATTATCGATAGCGGCGTAGTCGGTGAACTCTACGTCATTCAAGCCATAAGCCGACAGCGTGGAATCGATGTTTCGCTGAATGTACGGCGCTTCGCGCTGAAGTTCAGATGGCTTAACTTGGAACTGTTGAACAAAGCTTGGGTAAAGTCCCCCAATCACAAAGGAGGCTCCCAACATTGCTCCGAATGCAATGAAAGGCAAGGACCAGCCGCTACGAAACATTGAGATGAAGAACAAGATCGCAGTTGCTAGTGCAATGTAAGTAAGGATGGTCTTGGCGGGAACAATTGCATTCACGTCTGTGTACTTAAGGCCTGTGATCAATGAATCAGATTTAGTGGCTAGTGAATACTTGTCGATCGAATACGCTCCAGCTTTAAGCAGCGCCAATGTGCCCAAGAAAAACATTAGATGGCGACGAGCTGAATCAGTTGACTGGGCGAAGCTTGCCCGAAGGCCACCATAAATGTAGTGAACGACCACGTTAACGATTAAGGAAATGATCAGGATTGTGAAGCCAAATCCTAAAAAGAATTTTAGGAATGGTAAATCAAAAGCGTAAAACGAAATATCTTTGCCAAATTGTGGATCGGTTTGGCCAAATGGTGTTGAGTTTTTCCAAAGTAAGAATGTTTTCCATTGGCTAGCAGCAGAAAGTCCAGTAAGTAAACCAAATGCGATTGGTCCACCTATGAATAACAGTCTGCGAAATGAATCCAGACTTTCCCGATACTTCTGGAGCGCAAATTCTTCAGGGCTAGTTGGCACAATGATTGGCCGAGCGCGGTAGGCCAAGTTAGCTGAGGTCCAAAGGCTAAGTGCAGTCAGCGCTGTGAATGCGGCGAACAGCACACCACGGATAACGAGTTGCTGGGTGAAAACATCGGTGCGGCCCACAGATCCATACCACTGCCAGTCCGTGTAATAACCGGCAAAAATTGAAAACAACACGAATAGGCCAGCCAAGACCATAAGCGTTACGCCAAGCGGGCTACGACGGGGACGTTCTATGTTTATGCTCACTTAAATACCTTACGATGAAATTTTGCAGTTTAGATACGACAGACTTACCCTATGGATTTTGTCTCAAACCTAGAAGCCCTTGTCCGCGAAGTCGAAGACCATGTAGCCGCTGCCGGCTGGGATCAGCCTGTACGACTTTTCGCCTTGGTACCAACTGTAAACCTACTGGCTGCAAACCCGGATCTGGCTAGCGAACTAGGGATTAGCCCAGATATGCCTTTGACATCTGTGGAGCAAGAACTTGAAGATTCACTCGAGCTAGACGAGTTATTGGCAACAATTGCCTGGCCCGATGACGTAGTTGGTGCGCTGGTGGTTCTTGAGCGAATAGTTTTGCCACCTAGCGCAGAGTCAGATCTTCCTGCCGAAAGCGATGCAGCCTTGGTGCAAGCAGCTTCTGATCATCCCGAGCGACGAGATGTGCGCATTGTGAGCGCAGTGTTGCGAACTGGTGAAAACCTAAATGCGTTACGTTACCGAACCCATGATTCAGCTGATGCGGTAGCGGTGGCTGCCGGGCTCGTGACTCGACTTAACGATGCAGTTTCAAAAACATTTGAATAACTGAATGCTTACGGTTGATCTCCAGTAGTTAAAAGTGTACCAATCATGCGCAGCGCACCAGTCCCACCTGCAATGTTCACCACATCAAATCCTTGCGCTTCCAAGAACATTCCAGCTTGAGCTGATCTGCCGCCGGCTTCACAAATCAAGTAATGCGTTTGACTCTTATCTAGTTCGCCTAGGCGCACTGGGATAGTTGAAAGTGGGATGTGGATCGCACCTGAAATATGTCCAGCAATATATTCATCAGGTTCGCGAACATCTACAACTGAAACATTCCGATAAATAGCCAATAGCTCGAGAGCTGATATTTCATTCATGT
>JBIIFI010000103.1:0-4404 GCA_044237405.1 Candidatus Nanopelagicales bacterium
CCCATGGGGAATCTCGGTTAGACGACGGGTCGCCCATACATTGCCGATGACTCGCGCTTTTAACATCAGCGCATCACCGATCCCTTCTGATTATCTTGTTGACTTTCTCTTACGATCGTCACACCCAAATCGCGAGCTTTATCTCGCGCTAATGATGTGACGACAACTTTGCGACCCAGGATCAAAGTTGATCCGGATTCAGCAGCTTTTCTGATTGTTGACTCGGTAACAGCACCCTTTTCAATTCGGGTAGTCCCACTATTGTCTGCAACATGTGCTTTTGAACTCTCAGTTAGTTGAAAAACTAGCTCTCCTGAACGCAATGCACTCAATGTTTTTCCATCTGCGGCAAGGTCAAGAATCCGATGAACAAATGAATTAACGTCGGTGTCTGTTGTTAATGACACCATCTCTACTACTTGCGCTGGTTTTTGCACAGGTGCTGCACTGCCTGACAAGGCCTTAGCAATGTCACTTGCTCCGTTGGCGCCACCTAGTGCGTCGCGCAGGGCCTCGCGTACCAGCGACCTCAGCATTTCATTATCTGCAGACATCAGCGCTCACTCAAAACTCGTTCAGCAACTTCAGCAGCCGCTCGAACATTCGCTTCTTTACCCGACAGGTATACCCGACCAGTAGCACCAATCATTCGGTAGTCCACAACTTTTATGTCAGTTGCTTTTTCCGCTTCATTAGTTGCCAAGATTGCGTATGACGCTGGTTGTACTTCCAAAATGTACAAAGATTCACCTGGCAGGATCATCGAACCAACTTTGTTGCGATTGATAAGGAAGGCGTGCTGCTGATCTACTGACGGAACAACGCGTGATGCCAAAATTTTAGGTTTTGTTGCTTCTGCCTCAGATGTTCCAAGAGCTGCCAGTACTGCCTGACCAGCTGCGCGAACTTCTTCAGTTGGCCCATGAATTTCTAGGTAGCCAAAAGTGCGTTCTACGAACAAGATTCCAGCCTGAACATTTGCATGTTTTAGGGCTACGTCGGTCAACGCTTCAATGTCCAGACCTGGTGCAACTTCGATCACCTGGGCAGCCATGTTTGCGCGCGGCAAAGCTCCCTTAACCCATGAGCCCAAATAGCACATAGTTTGAGGTTGCATCTGGTCGATATAGATGAACGACCGAAGCTCTGCCATGTATCTCTCTTCTCTAGTTAGTTCTTAATCAATGCGTGAAGTTCTTCGACAATTAACTTGCGAATTTCGTCACGCAATTCGGCGACATCCTGAGAGATCGGTTCGCGATGAATTGGTGCAGGTGTGTGTGCGCTTGCCCGATCATTAGATGCCAAAGGATAAGCGGGCACTGGTCCGGTTGGGCTGGACCAAGGGTTCAAACCAGCGAATGAAGGCATCACTTCACGCGCGTCAGCGTTGTAGGCAAGCCGGGTGTAGTTAAGAAGATGCTTTGGCTGCAAATTCTCGCCTACTGATGAGCGGCCAGCATATCCAGTGCCAATTGTCATGGTTGGCGGCAAGTTAGTTTGTATGCCTGAGGCACCAAGACTGTTGCCAACATTTACCGAAACTCGAAGCACTGGAACTGCGGCGCTAAATTTCATAATGAGTTCAGGACTCGCGCTATGGATTGCTGCTGAATGACCAGCTCCGGTAATTCGTAAGATTGCGCGAGCAACATCGATGCCGCGTTCCGCCGTGGGAACCCGAACAAAACCTAAAACTGGGCATAACTTTTCATGTGCCAAAGGTTCTTCTGGAACTACTAAGTCAAACGGTGCAACTAAGACTCGGGTTTTGACTGGAACTTTAATTCCCGCTTGCTCTGCAATCCAAACGGCATCTTTACCAACCATTTTGATATTGAAGTGACCGTCTGGAAATACGGTGCTTCGAATTGCGTCACGTTCTTCATCTTTAAGGACATAGGCGCCTTCACGTGCAAAAGCTGAAAGTAACTTATCTGCAATCGCTTCTTCTGCAATCACTACGCTTTCATTAGTGCACAGAATGGAATTGTCGAATGCCTTACTTTCAATAATTCGCGCGGCAGTTTTTTGGATATCGGCTGTTGCGTCAACTAAAACTGGAACATTTCCTGGTCCAACACCGATTGCTGGATTTCCACTGCGGTAAGCAGAGCGCACAACTGGACTTCCACCCGTTGCAACAATTACATCTGTGCGCTCATCTGTCATCAAAGCATTGATAAGTGGAATCGACGGATCTTCGACAATTTGAATGATTCCATCTGGTGCGCCAGCTGCAACTGCAGCTTCTGCCATTGTCTTTGCCGCAGCTGTGCAAACTTTCTTTGCCATCGGGTGCGGACTAATGATGATTGCGTTTCGAGTCATCAAAGCCAAAATAATCTTGAATGAAACGGTAGCAACAGGATTTGTAGATGGCGTCAACGCTAGAACTACGCCAGCAGGTCTTGGAATCGCAACAATTTTGTTAATGTCATCGATCTCTGGTGAAACAAAATCTTGGCCACGATAAGTCTCAACGATTCCAGTTGAGCAAGCAATGTTTTTAAGTACTTTATGCTCCACTACCCCAAAGCCAGTTTCGGCTACTGCATCGCGTGCGAACTCTTGAGCCCGACCGGCTAGCGCAGAAGCTGCAGCATCAACAATTCGATTTACTGTTGCCACGTCGTACTTCGCGTATGCCCGAGCTGCCCAATCAGCGCGCTCAACCATTGCTCGCCCGCGCGGTACACCGGCTGGTTCAACCATCAATGGCTCGTAAGTCATTTCACTCATGCTGACCTACGCTCATTGCGGATTTCGGCATATGCTTTTCCAATTGCAAGCTCCGTGCGATCTAACATTTCTTCGGCAACTTCTGGCTTTAACAAAATTCCTGGCTTGTATTGCAACACCCGTGGATCAAGTGTGGAGAAAATTGCCCACACACCGTTCTCGTATAGATGACGCATTACATACTTTGCCCCCTGTGGGTGCGCAAATTCCAGACCAAGAATTACGCCGTTTTGTCGAATGCCGACAAACCAATCTGGATAAGTTGCCTGAACTTCTGCTAGCCGCTTGCCAACATAGTCGGCTATGTAATGCACCATCGAGCGAGTTTCTTCGCGCGAACAAATTTCCAAAGTCTTAAGGGCAGCGATACATCCAAGTTCAGCGCCACCAAAAGTTGAAATGTGTCCGAAACCATCTTCGTTTAACCAGCCTGCAGCTTTTTCTGTTGCCAGCACTGCTGCAATTGGATACAGGCCACCCGAGATTCCTTTACCAGTAACAAGGATGTCTGGAGTAATTCCATGCTTGGTGATGCCCCAAAGCTCTCCAGTACGCATTAACCCAGTTTGAACTTCGTCAGCAATGTACAGTGCATCGTACTTTTCGCAAAGAACTTTGACTGCTTCTAAGTAACCTGGGTTTGGCAGTGGGAAGCCGTAAGTAGCTGGAATTGTTTCCATGATTACTGCTGCTACATCGCGACCCCGTAATGCATCTTCCATCGCTTCTAAGTCGTTGAATGGCACATGCGGAAATTCTTCTGGCCGATCGGAAAGAAAAAGTTTTGAGAAGCGATCATCGCCGGTACCTACGGCTAATCCAGTGTGGCCGTGATATGCCTTGACGATCGAAACAATCTTGCGTTTTTGTGTGGCATGCCGAGCAGTCTTTAGCGCGATGTCAATTGCCTCGCCACCGCCAGAACCGTAAATGACTTTACTTAATCCAGCAGGCGCTGTTTTGATTAAAGCTTCTGCTAATGCAGTTCGCGCCAGCGATGGAAAATGGTGGTTACCAATATCAAAATGTTGCATAGCCATAGTTACGGCTTGAACTACTTCTGGATTTCGGTGACCTAAGTTATAAGTTCCACCATTTAGATGGGCATCAATCAGACGCTTACCTGACATGTCATAAATGAAATACTCTTCGCGCCGATCAATTACCAGCGGCACTCCAGAGTCAATCCAGAATTGGGTTTTACCCGGGTTCCAAAACTCTTTGGACTTATCAAGCATTTGCTCCTTGGAGTCATATGAAAAAAGTCCGTAATCGAATTCGGGTGCAGCAACATGTTCTTGGGTCATCCCGAAACCTTTCGCTATCTCCTGGCATCTGCAGTTGCAAACCACCTAATCAAATGATTACACAAAATTAGACCAAATAACCATACCTTTTAGCAACTTTTGGTTGAATTTTGGTTTAACAACTAAATCCCAATAAATCAACGAATTTACTGGCGAGTATGTCCAATTTGTCGCTTTCTGTGTTGATTTTTATACCAAATACAGTTTTTTGTTGACCAAAAAAATAGGAAAAACTCTTCCAATTTCATTGTTTCTAGGTTTGGTTTCTGGCAAAGTCGAGGCAACCGTGTGACTGAGGTCACCCGCAAGTGAGAAATGTCGGGAACTCCCCGGTGTTAAAACGAAAGGGTCGAAT
>JBIIFI010000105.1:0-4371 GCA_044237405.1 Candidatus Nanopelagicales bacterium
ATGCAGATAACCCGCGTTGGGAAAGCGCCGAAGAATTGATCAGTCGCGCTATCCAAGTAAAGGCCGATGTAGTGAGTGGCGACCTGCGAGAGACCTTAGGTACAAGTGGCGGCCGCGAGATCTTGAACTACGGGCACACCTTTGGACATGCAGTAGAACGCAACGAGAATTACACCTGGCGACACGGCGATGCAGTTGCAGTCGGCATGATGTTTGTTGCAAATCTCGCGCACTTGGCCGGGCGCCTGGATTCAGATTGTGTGAGTAGGCACTCCAACATTTTGTCTCTAGTAGGCCTACCAACAACCTACAATCGGGCAACATTTGCGCAGTTACATGATGTTATGCGAATTGATAAAAAGGCGCGTGGCGATAAATTGCGTTTTATTGTTCTAGATGCGGTAGCCAAGCCAGGTATCCTCGAAGATCCAGACACGGCGTTGCTAATGGCCACTTACAACAAACTAGGGCAAGGTAATTAGCATGCGTAAAGTGATGATCCTAAATGGTCCGAATCTAGATCGATTGGGAACGCGCGAGCCTGAGATTTATGGTTCATTGACCTTGACGGACATTGAAAAGCTTTGTCACCAGACAGCGGCTGAGTTAGAACTTACTGTGGATTTTCGTCAGACCAATGAAGAGTCAGAACTCATCAAATGGCTTCACGAAGCAGCAGAGACTAAGACTTTTGTGATTATCAATCCCGCTGCGTTCACCCATTACTCTGTTGCCATTCGAGACGCAGCTGCAATGTTGACCGATGGATTGATCGAAGTTCATCTGAGCAATCCAATTTCACGCGAAGAGTTTCGACATACTTCACTGATTTCAGGATTGGCAACTGGAACAATCTCCGGTTTTGGCGCCAACTCCTATGTGCTCGCGATTCAGGCATTTGCCCGACTGTGAGCCTAGATCGAATCGCAAAGTTGCAAAGTGATTTAACTAACGATCAAGCACTCTATGTAACGAACTTGATTAACGTCAGATATCTCTGTGGGTTCTCAGGATCCAATGGCGCGCTGCTGATCACTGCAGATTCTGCAACGCTTGCCACGGACTCACGATATGAAATCCAAAGCGCCAAGCAAGTTCAGGCTGCCAATGTTTTAATCGGCAGGAATCTGGCTCAATTGTTATTAGGTTCGGCAAATCCAAGTCATGTCAGTTTTGAGGGCGAGAATCTGACAGTTAATCAACTTGAACAACTTCACCAAAGCTTCCCTGAAATATCTTTCACGCCAACCACCAACTTAATTAGCCAGATGCGAATCACAAAAGACGCTAATGAGATTTCCCACATCAAGGCGGCTTGTGAAATCTCTACACAAGCTCTGGCTGATGTCTTGGAAACGATTGCAATTGGCCAAACTGAGAAGCAGGTGCGCGATGCCCTTGATTCTCGGATGCGCGCGCTAGGTGCAGATGACATAGCCTTTACAACAATCGTCGCGAGTGGCCCTAATAGTGCGATACCGCACCATGAACCTTCTGACCGTAAGTTGTGTCAAGGTGATTTCTTGAAGATTGACTTTGGCGCGAAAGTTGCTGAATATCACGCGGACTGCACTCGAACTTTCGTTCTCGGTAAGGCTGCAGACTGGCAGTTGGATTTGCACAAGGCTGTGGTGTCAGCGCAATCAGCTGGTCGGAGCGCCTTGCGTGCTGATGCACTTTTCACCTCAGTCGAAACCGCTGTAGCAGAATCACTTGCCGCATCTGGTTACCTCGAGTTCTTTACACATGGACTCGGACATGGTGTTGGACTAGAGATACACGAGGAGCCGTATTTCAGTCGCGCTCAGGAGAGTAAGATTGGTGCTAACACAGTAATTACAGTCGAGCCAGGTGCATACTTACCCGAACGTGGCGGAGTGCGCATCGAAGATACGGTAGTTGTTACTGAGATAGGTTATGAAAATCTAACCAACTTTTCCTACGAACTTATAGAAATTTAACGAAACCAAGGAGTGCACGTGGCGTCAACAAATGATCTAAAGAATGGTTTAGTCCTGAACATCGATGGGCAACTATGGACCGTTGTTGAGTTCCAACACGTGAAGCCTGGCAAGGGACCAGCTTTCGTCCGCACCAAACTGAAAAATATCCTGTCTGGCAAAGTAGTTGATAAAACATTCAATGCTGGCGTATCAGTTGAGACTGCGGATGTAGATAAGCGCAACATGCAGTACTTGTATAAAGATGGCGACGGTTGGGTATTCATGGATTTGCAGACTTTCGAGCAGTACACACTCTCAGATGCAATTGTTGGCGATGGTTCAAAGTACATGCTGGAGAATCAAGAAGGTGTGGTTGCAATCCATAACGATGCCCCTATCTATTTAGAACTGCCAGCTAGCGTGGAATTGCTAATTACTTACACCGAACCTGGGTTACAAGGAGATCGTTCGAGCGCTGGAAGTAAGCCAGCAACCTTGGAAACCGGAGCTGAGATTAAGGTTCCGCTATTCATTGAGTCAAATACCAAAGTCAAGGTCGACACTCGCGATGGTTCTTATTTAGGTCGCGTTAATTAAGTGCGCACCAGAACCAAAGCACGCCAACGAGCCATCGAATCGCTTTTCGAGGCTGAGCAAAGGGGAGTAACTGCCCCAGAGGTTTTTGAGCGCAATCCGGATGTAAACGATTACGCTATCGAGTTGGCGAATTTAGTTGAGACAAACATTGATCGCATCGATGAAGTGATTGCGACATATTCGCAATCTTGGCCACTGGAGCGAATGCCGGCAGTAGATCGAGCAATTGTGCGGGTAGCGATCGCAGAACTACTTTGGCGACCTGAGGTTGATGCTGGAGTCGCAGTTTCTGAAGCGGTTGAAATTGCCTCTGTTTTGAGTACGCCTGAATCCGGTCGGTTCATTAACGGGATTCTGGGTCAAATTGCGACAATTAGAAGTTCGCTAACTGCACTCTGATGTGCCCTGAGTGGGATTCGAACCCACACTGAACGGTGTTTGAGACCGCGCTCTCTGCCAGTTGGAGTACCAGGGCTTAATTTCTTACTCGTGAAAGGCTATCGCATGGAAATCTATGAATTAACCGTAGGCTTGCAATATGCCCAAACAAGGTCTGTTGGTACTGAGGTCTAAATGAATCACGAATTGTCCATGCGAATTTGGACCGTGCCAAATGCACTAAGCCTTGTCAGACTGCTCGGTGTACCAGTATTTTTCTGGCTAATTGTGGGACCGAAGCAAGATGGGTTGGCGTTAGCAATTCTCATAGTTAGCGCGTTCACAGACTGGCTTGATGGGTATTTAGCCCGACGCCTAAATCAATTCAGTCGCCTTGGCGAACTGCTAGATCCACTTGCCGACCGACTTTATGTAGTGGCTGCACTCTTGGCACTTTTCATTCGAGATTTGATTCCGATTTGGGTAGTGCTGGCTCTACTTTCTCGCGACCTCGTTATGTCAATGCTTTTGCTTTATCTAAAACGAATCGGTTACACCGGCCTACCTGTGCATTTTGTAGGTAAGGCAGCAACCATGAATTTGCTTTACGCTCTGCCGCTAGTACTACTGGGAACTTTTGATAACTCAGCTGGAGAATTAGCGCACACAATTGGTTGGGCGTTCTTGCTTTGGGGAATTGCAATGTATTGGTATGGAGCCTTCTTGTATTTACAGCAAGTAGCGCGATTGAAAGACACTTCGCATGCGGATTGATGCTTCGCTGGATTCATTGCTTTCAGATGCATTGACATCTGACTACCCAAGCACTGAAGATGCGCCAGCGTACGGTCGGTTCGGAATCCTAGTTGTTGCTGCAGCCACGACTGTAGTAACTGTGGTGCTTGGTATGGCAATAGCAGATACCCGGTTAAGTAACACCGAAAACCTGCAGACTAGATCCGCCTTAGCTGAGCGTGTATTGGCGGCCGATAGGCGAGTTCAGTCTTTGGAAGCAACCGTGCTAACGGCGCAAGATGCGTTATTGGATGCAGAAAGAGCTGCTTTAGCAGGCACCTCTTTGGGTGATCAGGCTCGCAGTCGTCTCGAACGCCTTCGGATAGCTAGCGGACAAACTGAGTTAACCGGTCAAGGCGTGTCAGTAACTATGGACAATAGTCCAAGCACAGGTCAAGATGATGGCGCCCTTATCCCAGGCCAGATCATTGATCGTGATTTGCAGATAATCGTGAATGGACTTTGGCAAGCGGGGGCAACTGACATCGCGATTAATGGGCGCAGACTCACTGGAACCTCAGCAATTCGCGCTGCAGGCGAGGCAATTTTGGTTAACTTCCGTCCGCTATCTCCACCGTATGTCATTACAGCCATCGGACCAGATCCAGATCGGTTAGCTGGTTTGTTTCGAGAGAACTCGGCCGGACTCTTGCTTGAA
>JBIIFI010000106.1:0-4357 GCA_044237405.1 Candidatus Nanopelagicales bacterium
GTTTGCTAATTCGATGGGAGCCGCTGATACCAACCACACTTGGTGACCGGCTGCTCGATGCATATGAGCAAGTTGCACCGTGCCAGGCCATACTTTGTCGGCCATTATCTCGTCGTAGATTTCCTCCGAGAGTGCAGTAACTTCGTCAACATTTCGTCCCGTCACAAAAGACAACGCATTTTCTGTGATGCGAGCCATGTCAGAAAGATTCTCGGAACCGTAAGTGAGGAATTTGCCTTGTGCGATCGCAAAGTTTGCCAAGTCGGTAGCACTGAGAATTTTTCGAGCAAAGAGCCCACGTGCCAAATGGTAAATACTGGCTCCGCGCATGATGGTGTTGTCAATGTCAAAAAAGGCACCAATCTTTTGCGGTTCCGGAATGCTTTCGGAACTGGAAGGATGCCTCGGCAATGAACCCACGTTTATAGGGTACTGCGCATGTAGTGTGCCACACTGGTTACACAGGGAAGGCAGTAAAAAGATGGACTCTCGTGTTGTGCTCATTGGTAAACCAGATTGCCATTTATGCGAAAACGCCAGGTTAATAATTGCCAAAGTGTGTGACGAGCTCGGTGAAACTTGGAGTGAATTATCTATCTTGGAAGATCCCCAGTTGGCTGATCAATATTTTGAGTCGATCCCTGTGACATTGATCGATGGTCGCGTGCACGATAAGTGGCGGGTTGACGAATCTCGCTTACGCGTAGCTTTGCAGCAAAAAAACAACTAAAAATACCTAGTTAGTCAAGTCACACCAGTCACGCTTGTAACACTTAAATTCCTTGATTTCCCTAGCACGAAGTAGGGCTTTTGCGCCAATTTTGCATAGCGCGAATAACCGCATAACCTGATCGCCATACGGTCACAAGAAGGGTGGTTTTCATGCCGCTGGCACAGACACCAAAATCGCACGTGAGTGCGCGTGGTGTTATCCCTGATGCGACCGTTAGTCGTCTTCCGATGTATCACCGCAGCCTGGTGTCGTTAGCTGCGCGTGGTGTAATCCTGGTCTCGTCCGAAGAGTTGGCCGAGGCCAGTGGTGTGTCGAGCGCAAAACTTCGCAAGGATCTTTCGTTCCTTGGCTCTTATGGCACCCGTGGCGTTGGTTATGACGTGGAATTCCTGTTGTACCAAATTGCGCGCGCACTTGGCCTTACTCAAGAGTGGCCAGTTGTCATTGTTGGTGTGGGAAACCTTGGTCATGCCTTGGCTGGCTATCCAGGTTTTGCTTCGCGCGGATTTTCAGTGGTTGGCTTATTCGACACTGATGCCCGACGCGTTGGCGAAACAGTCGTAGTTGCAGGTAAGAATCTTGAAGTGCAAGACATTTCCAAACTTCCACAAATTCTTTTAAGCACGAGAGCTTCTATTGGAGTTATTGCAACACCGGAATCAGCAGCACAAGAAGTTTGTGACTTAATGGTTCGTAATGGCGTTACAAGTATTTTGAATTTTGCACCGATCTTGATTGAAGTTCCAGACGGTGTTGATGTGCGTCGCGTAGACCTTGCGACCGAACTACAGATTCTTGCATTCCACGAGCAACGCAAATCACAAGCTGCGTTAACTCAGGCGAATGCAGGATAAAAATGACTTCCCAAAGCTGCAAGTACACAAACAAGGTAGGTGTGTAAATGGCTAGCTCGCAGGTATCTGCTGCTGTCGGAGTCTCTTTTGTGGTTGCCGGTCCAGGCGACCCAGATTTGCTAACTGTTCGCGCGCATCGGTTGCTTCAAGCCGCTGATGTAGTGGTAGTTGACGAAGAGATAACCCGATTAGCTGAGTTGGTTTCTTCCGGACAAGTTTTGGTAGCAATTGACAATGTAGGTGCGCCACTTTCGTTGGCCGCGCGTACAAAAGTTTTGGTTGACGCTCGAAAAGATGGACTTCAGGTAGTTCGCCTGCTTTCTGGTGACCCAGTTCTTGATGGCAGATTGGCCATGGAGACTGCTGCGGTTGCCAAGGCTGGTCACGCATTTGAAGTTGCAGCTGGAGTTTCACCACTGACAGCAGTGGCAGCGCACGTAGGGGTATCGCTAACAGGCGGTCGCACTCGGGAAGTTCGAATCATCGATGCTGATTCACCTGCCGTTGATTGGGCAGCGCACATTGATCCGCTAGTTACTTTGGTGGTTCATAATGCAGCCGACCGTGTGACTGAAGTTTCCAAGGCTTTAATTAAGGCTGGCAGAGAAGCGACCACACCAGTAGCAATTGTTCGTGATGGCGCAACAGTTGAACAGCGTTCGTTGCATTCCACATTGGAAGCATTGCCAAATGCAGTCAAACTAGCCAAGCAAGCTGGCGCCGGAATCGTAATTATTGGTGACACCGTTGGTGATCGCACTGCTTGGTTTGAGAACCGTCCACTGCATGGCTGGCGAGTCCTTGTTCCACGCACCAAAGATTCCACCGAAAACTTGCAAGAGCAGATCGTTTCTTTTGGCGCAGTGCCATTTGAAGTTCCAACTATGTCGGTTGAGCCACCACGCACTCCACAACAAATGGAACGCGCAGTTCATGGCTTAGTTTCAGGTCGATACGAGTGGGTTGTATTTACGAGCTTGAACGCAGTGCGCGCAATTCGCGAGCGGTTCGAAGAGTATGGACTTGATGCGAGATCACTATCAGGCATTCGCATTGCAGCAATTGGCGAAGACACAGTGAATGCCTTAATTGCGATGGGTGTTCGTCCGGACTTAGTTCCCGAAGAAGAACAAACAACTGCCAGCTTGCTTGAAGAGTGGCCAGAGTTTGATTCGATCAATGATCCGATCAACCGCATATTCTTACCGCGCGCAGATATTGCAACTGACACTTTGGTGGCAGGTTTAACGGCGCTTGGTTGGGAAGTCGAAGATGTCACGGCGTTCCGTACGGTACGAGCCGCGCCACCTGCAGTGGAAACTCGTGAAGCAATCAAGGGCGGTGGATTTGACGCAGTAATTTTCACTTCAAGTAGCACAGTTCGTAACCTGGTTGGAATTGCTGGAAAGCCGCATCCGACAACGATCATTGCTTGCATTGGACCAGCCACTGCAAAGACCGCTCAGGAACATGGACTGCGAGTTGATGTGCTTCCAGAAGAATCGACTATCACAGCCCTAGCTAACGCCCTTGCAATACATGGCGCTTCCCTACGCGACGAAGCGGCTTCGCTGGGCTCCGTGGGTTGGCGACCATCGCGCAAGCGCTCGGCTGCACGACGTCGCGCCACATGATTTGATTAGTAGTATGCGGACAACAGTTCACTTACTGCGTCACGGTGAAGTTCATAACCCGGACAAAGTCCTTTATGGACGTCTGCCTGGGTATCGACTTTCTGAACTTGGCCATGAAATGGCGCAGCGGGCTGCCGAAGCTTTGGCCCACCGAGACATTACGGTGGTAACTTCGTCGCCGCTAGAACGTGCCCAGCAAACTGCCGCACCAATTTCGGGAGTTCACGGACTCACAATTGGCACTGATGACGACTTGATTGAAGCAGATAACGTTTTTGAAGGCGAACGAGTCTCGGTGGGTGATGGTGTACTGCGCCAGCCAAAAGCTTGGCGACATCTTTACAACCCAATTCGGCCGTCTTGGGGCGAACCTTACGTAGTTGTCGCAAACCGCATGCGCCAAGCAGTTGCTCGCGCTCGTGATGCAGCTCGGGGGCACGAAGCGGTTCTAGTCAGTCACCAGTTACCAATTTGGATTAGCCGTTTGGATTTTGAGGATCGCAGATTTCCGCATGATCCCCGTAAGCGTCAATGTAGTTTGGCTTCACTAACATCATTAACTTTTGATGATGACGAACTTGTAGCGGTTCTCTATACCGAGCCAAGTGCTGATTTGCTTGCGAAAGCGAGCAAGATCGCTGGTGCGTAAAGTTACAGCTATCGGGTTTGCATTTACTTGCGCATTTTTTCTTGCGGGCTGTAGCGGCAATACTTTAGGAAACAATTCTGATACTGGATTTATTTCCGGTGATGGCTCCACAGTTTTAGTTGCTCCCGAAGAACGCGGCGAAGCGATCTCATTAGCTGGCGAAACTCTCGATGGGAAACCGTTAGACATTGCAGACTGGAAAGGTAAACCGGTTGTTGTAAATCTTTGGGCGTCGTGGTGTGGTCCGTGCAGATCTGAAGCGAGTGAATTAGAGAATTCATACTTGGCGTTCAAGGATCAAGGCGTTGAGTTCTTGGGGCTAAACACTCGTGATGGCCTTGCTGCTGCAAAAGCATTTAATGAAAGATTCAAAGTTTCTTACCCGTCAATTCGAGATAAAGATGGGCAACTGACTTTGGCTTTTGGAAACCTTGGACCCGCCGCAACACCATCGACAATCATTTTGGATTCGCAAGGCAGAGTTGCC
>JBIIFI010000107.1:0-4347 GCA_044237405.1 Candidatus Nanopelagicales bacterium
TAAAGCGCCTTATCGATTGAAGTTACGACCAGCTAGTTTGCATACTGTGCTTGCGCTTTCAACTGTCTTAGCTGGGGCAAGTCGGCAGAACTTTGATGCAATTGTGGCCAGCATGCCGTTTATTGCGGGCGATGCGGATCGCTAGTCTTTGCGTCTTAGGGCAAGTTCAGCGAGGTCTGCAAGGCGAACCATAAGGTTTTCGATCAACTTCTGAGATGAATCTAACCGGTCTCGTAGATCCTTAATTTCATCTCGCATAATTACTAGTTCAAGAGAGTGTGTTTGGTCGGCAGCTTCGTCAATGATTACTGTCGGTGAGTTTTGCTGAGTTGATTGGGTAAAGACTCGCGGCTCTTCACGAACTTGAGTCTGTACCGGTTTGAATTCTGGTTCTGGAGCTGGTGAGGTTGGCTTGGGTGCAGACTGCATAGGCATTTGCGTAACTGGCGATTCAGTTTCAAACAAAGATTCAAATGTTGGAGATTGCGCCACTGGTTCCGCAGGAGGAGTGTTTACTTCTACTGGAATAACTGGTGGCGCCTCTTGCACAGAAACTTCCTCGGGTTCTGTGAAGATTGGGTGTTCAAAACTTTCTGAAACCCGATTCAAATTTGTTTGCAAGCTTGCGCGCATCTGTGCAATCCTGCGTCGTGCCTCTTCAAGCGCTTCAGCTGGTGACACAACAAAGTCAGGATCTGGAACAATTTCAGTTGGGAAACGATATGGTCGCACTTCGACTACTGGATCGCGCGAGCCTGTGACGCTATCGGATGCTAAATCCTTTGGAGCTATAAATTCTGAAGCGTCGGCCGATACAACTTCAATCGGAGACCAGACATCTGTATCGATATTTGAACTTGTTTGCGAAATGGCAGTTTCAAGTTTTGCTTCACGAGCTTTAGCTTCTTCTAAACTTTCGCCAGATTTAATTAGTGGAACCCAACCGGTGTATTCGCCACGGATGATTTCGTCTGCATCTGGTGGCAATGGCGGACGGCGGCGAATAATTGTGTCTTCATCAGTTGGCATGAACTGCTCGATTGGTGGGGCCAAAGTTGGTTCATCGACCTCACTGATGTCCCACACTGGAGCAGTTAATGGATCCCATTCGTGCGCAGCATCAACAGGTTCGTGCGCAGCATCGTAAGAGTTGTCTTCAGACATGGTGCGCACCTCCTAGGAAGCCTTGGAAAGATTGGAGAACTCAAGCCTAGGGGCATTTTGTGCACATGTGAAACTTTAAATCCGTGGAATGCTTAGGGACATGGGGTTTTTGGCTAATTCAGTGCTTTCCCTCGGCGCAGCTGGGGTGGGATCTGCTGCTTATGGCCTAGTTGAAGCCCAAGCCTTCACAACCCGCCGTCTCACGCTAAATGTTCTGCCAACTGGCAGTGCTGAAATTCGAGTTCTGCACATTTCGGATTTACACATCACGCCGGCGCAAACTCGAAAAATTAATTGGGTTAAATCACTGGCAAAATTAGAACCTGATTTTGTAGTTGGTACCGGAGATTTCTTAGCGCATCAACTTGCAGTCCCCGCGGTCGTCGAAGCCATGGATGAATTGATGGATATTCCGGGTGCATTTGTTTTAGGAAGCAATGACTACTTTGCGCCTCACTTAAAAAATCCATTTACTTACTTCCGCAAAGATAGACAGATTCGTGCCGAAGGCGAGTCGCTACCTACTGAAGATTTAGTAGAACAGCTCACAGATGCTGGTTGGCTGGATCTAAATAACAAACAAGGATCCATTTCAATCAACGGAGTTATGGTCCATGCCCGTGGGACTGACGATCCACATATCCGAAAAGATGATTACACATCAGTTGCTGGTGCATTTAATGCGAATTCCTTTGCACTGGGCGTAACTCACGCACCGTACAAACGCGTCTTGGAAAGTTTTGCAGCTGATAGTGCGCATTTAGTTCTTGCTGGGCACACTCATGGCGGACAGGTGTGCATTCCGTTTTACGGAGCGCTAGTTACTAATTGTGATCTGCCACAAAATCAAGCAAAAGGTTATTCGGAATTTGGCGAAACCAAAATGCCAATGCATGTCTCTGCTGGAGCTGGAACTTCACCTTATGCACCAATTCGAATTGCGTGTCGGCCAGAAGCAACGCTGCTGACTTTAACTGCAAAAGAATTGAACTAGCTAAATTCCTTAGCAACTACCTCAGCAATTTGAGCAGTATTAAGCGCAGCGCCTTTTCGTAAATTGTCGCCGCAAACAAAGAAATCTATTTCATTTGGATATTCTTTTGAAACTCGGATTCGACCAACTACCGTTGGATCAGTGCCAACTACATCAATTGGAGTTGGGAATATTCTATTTGCTGGATCATCAGTTACAACTACCCCAGCGGCATCAGCTAATAGCGCTCGTACTTCATCAGCTGTAACCGCGCGATCCAAAACGGCATGGACTGCTAACGAGTGTGTGGTTACTACGGGAACACGAACACATGTGGCATGCACCTTGAGTTCTGGCTTGCCTAAAATTTTGCGAGACTCGTTACGAACTTTAATTTCCTCGCTGGTGTAATCATTTTCCGAAAGCGACCCAGCCCACGGAACAACATTCAGCGCAAGCGGTGCTGGGAATACATCATTTTTGGTAATGACATTACGAACATCTTTAGTTTCGTTTCCTAAATTCTTTCCAGCAACAGCATCAATTTGTTCATGTAAGGCATCGATGCCGCCTTGACCAGCGCCGGAAGCTGCCTGATAAGAAGCGACCACAAGTTCCTTAACTCCGAAAGCTTTTTCCAGTGCGCCAACTACAACGATCATTGAAAGTGTTGTGCAGTTTGGGTTAGCAATAATTCCACGCGGACGATTTTGGGTCTGCTCGGCGTTCACCTCAGGAACAACTAGTGGAACATCAGAGTCCATGCGAAATGCGCCACTGTTATCAACGGCAACAACGCCTTTGGCGGCTGCGATTGGTGCCCAAATGGCGGAAATTTCGTCCGGCACATCGAACATGGCAACATCTACGCCATCGAATGCTGCTTCGGTTAATTCCTCAACAACAACATCTTGGCCGCGAACTTGAAGTACCTTGCCGGCTGAGCGAGCTGATGCAAGTAATTTAATTTCGCCCCAGACATCTGGTCGTGTCGAAAGCAGGTCGAGCATTACTGTGCCAACGGCGCCGGTTGCGCCTACAACTGCAAGTGTTGGTTTTTTTGTCATGACTTATCGGCCTGTTCCACCATAGACAACCGCTTCACCATCAGCGTTGAGTCCGAATGCAGTGTGAACAGCTTTAACTGCTTTTTCTGCGTCTTGTGCGCGAGTTACCACCGAGATTCGAATTTCTGAAGTGGAAATCATTTCGACATTTACTCCCGCATCCGCAATAGCTTTAAAGAATGTTGCAGAAACACCTGGATGAGATCGCATGCCTGCGCCAACGAGTGAGATCTTGCCAATATTCTCATCGGTATCGATGTCCTTAAAGCCAACTTCTTTCTCAATGCGACGTAACGCTAGTTCCGCTTTTACCGAGTCTGCGCGCGGACAAGTGAAAGTAACGTCGGTTGCTCCTGATTCATGAACGCTGACGTTCTGCACAATCATGTCCATGTTGATGCCAGCATCAGCAACTGCCTGGAAAATTGCAGCTGCCATGCCTGGTCGGTCAGGCACTCCAACTACCGTGATTTTGGCATCGCCTAGATCGTGTGCGACGCCTGCAATGATTGGCTGTTCCATGATTGCTCCTACTTTGGACAACTTCTTTAACTTGGACTGATCTGCTAAATCAGCAATGACAAATGTTCCTTCTTTTTCTGAGAAGGAGGACCTAACGTGAATTGGTAAATCAAAACGCTTGGCATATTCCACGCACCGAAGGTGCAGTACTTTTGCGCCAGCGGCAGCAAGTTCCATCATTTCGTCATAAGTAATTCGTGGAACTTGTCTGGCTTGCGGCACTATTCGCGGATCGGCAGAAAATATGCCATCGACATCAGTATAGATTTCACAGACATCCGCATACAGAGCTGCAGCTAAGGCCACTGCAGTTAAATCAGAACCACCTCGACCAAGGGTTGTAATGTCCTTGGTTTCTTGCGATACGCCCTGGAAGCCGGCAATGATTGGAATGGCGTTCTCGCGCAATGCCTCTTGAATACGACCCGGAGTGACATCAACAATTCGTGCTTTGCCGTGTGTTGAGTCAGTAATCAGACCTGCTTGCGAACCGGTGTATGAGCGGGCTTCAAATCCCAAATCATTAATTGCCATTGCAAGGACAGCCATTGAAATTCGTTCGCCAGCAGTCAGTAACATATCGAGTTCGCGACCTGGTGGATTTGGAGAGACTTGCTGGGC
>JBIIFI010000108.1:0-4340 GCA_044237405.1 Candidatus Nanopelagicales bacterium
GCCATGCGATATGGCGCGGCAATTGAAAGAGCTGCGATCGCACCAAGTGCCATAACTCCTCCACCTACAAACCATTTAAAGGGTGCCCCGACAAAATAAAGTAAGGCGGCCATGATTGGCATCATCACCATTGCGGTTCCTAGGTCGCCTTGCAGGACAACAAGAACTAGAACAATAAAGCAGACCGGCAAAATCGGAAACAATAAATGAGCTCGCTGCTCTAGCAAATGATATTTCCGATCCAGAATATCGGCACCCCATATAACTATGGCCAATTTAGCAAACTCTGAAGGTTGGATTCGAAACGGACCTCCGAAGTCAATCCAGTTCTTTTGGCCATGCACTGCCGTGCCGATCAACAAAACTGCAACTAGCGAGACTCCAACAATTAACATGAACAATGTTGCCCAGCGTCGAATTGAATCCACATGCATCTTTGAAACTGCAATCATCAATACCACGCCAATGATTGCAAAAATTAATTGTCTAGTTGCAAGTGCCCATGAGTTGCCATTGTTTTGTTGGTAAGAAAAAAAGCTAGACGCGGATGCAACCATGACAATGCCGAGAGTGAGCAATAAGGCAGTTGCTCCAAGTAGCGCTTGATAGTGCAGCATAGGGTGCTCAAGACGAGCTGCCAATCCGCCGTCAGGGCTCTTTCCTTTTACTGGGCGCGTAGTTGTCATGCCATTAATCCCTTAACTGCATCCGCAAATGCCTCGCCTCTAGCGGAATAATCGCGGAACATATCCCAAGAAGCGCAGCCAGGAGCAAGGAGCACAGTGTCCCCAGGAGTTGCCATACTTGCTGCTTTTGCCACCACAATCTCCATTGCATTAGTTTCCTTTGTGGTGACGCGCTGAATTGGGACATTCGGTGCGTGTCGCTCGAGCGCTGCTGCAATCAATTCCTGATCAACACCTAAGAGCACTACCCCGCGTAACCGGTGCGCGTTGGCAAGTACTAGTTGATCAAAATCTTGACCCTTAGCCATGCCACCAGCTATCCAAACTACAGATTCATATGCAGCTAATGAGGTCGTCGCAGCATGCGTATTTGTTGCCTTCGAATCGTCGACAAAGTTAACGCCAGCAACTTCACCTACTTGGGCAATTCGATGGGGCGCGGGCTGCCAAGCTCTGAGTCCATCTCGAATGGCGCGCGGATCAACTCCGTGTGCGCGCGCAAGAGCGCTGGCTGCCAGAGCATTAGAAATGTTATGTGCCGCTGGTGTTGCCAAGTCAGTAATTTCGGCGAGTTCTAACGCAGCATCTCGACGATTAGCTAAGAAGGCGCGATCAACCAAGAATTCTTCAACTACTCCAAGCATTGAAATATCAGGAATGCCACTTGTGAAACCAATTGCGCGGCAGCCCTCGATCACTTCAGCCTGCTCTACCATTTCAATAGTTGCTTGGTCTGCAACATTGAAAATTGCTGCAACTTGGCAACGTTCATAAACCTTTGCTTTTGCATCTCGATAAGCACTAAAGGTTCCAAATAAGTCGATGTGATCCTCGGCCAAATTCAAGCAAACTGCTGCCTGCGGCGAAATCGTATGAACAAATGGCAGTTGTGGTGCACCCACCTCGATTGCGAGCACATCCCAAGGCGTTGGATCCATAACAACTTCTACTAAGGATCTGCCGATGTTGCCGGCAGCAACAGTTCGCTTACCCGCTGCCAACAAAATAGATTCCAACATTAAAGTTGTTGTGGTTTTTCCATTAGTACCAGTTATCAATAGCCACGGAGCTGGGTGCGCTAAGTCGCGCAGTCGCCACGCTAACTCAAGTTCGCCCCAAATTGGCAACTGAACTTGCTGTGCCGCGATTACTATTTCTGCCAGCGGTGAAACACCTGGGGACAAAACCAATAAATCAATATCGTTAGGCAATTTAGTGTCATCGCCTAAGCGAACATCAGCGCCCAAGATTTCTAGAATCGTTGCTCGCTCGCGTTGACTCTCGCCAGATTTGGCATCGAGCACAATGACATTAGCGCCAAGGTTTACTAAAGCGTCTGCGGCTGCGAATCCGGCAACACCAAGACCGACAACGCAAACTCGCACCTGCGACCAATCGCTGGTGCGGTTTAACTCAATTAAATCTAGGGAAGTCATATCTGTTACTGACGCACCCATTCGGCATAGAACAGTGCCATACCTGCGCCCACACAAAGCCCTTGAATGATCCAGAACCTAACCACGATCTGAACTTCAGGCCAGCCCTTCATTTCGAAGTGGTGATGCAGTGGGGCCATGCGCAATACGCGTCGCCCCGTTAATTTGAAGGAACCAACTTGGGCAATTACTGAAAGTGTGATCAGGACAAAAAGTCCACCAATTAGGCCAAGCAACAATTCGGTGCGAGTCATGATTGCAAGCGCAGCAAGACCGCCGCCAAGTGCTAGCGATCCAGTATCCCCCATAAATATGCGAGCTGGACTTGCATTCCACCAAAGGAATCCAAAGCATGCACCTGCAGTTGCTGCAGCAAAAACTGCTAAGTCCAGAGGGTCTCGAACTGTGTAGCAACGCGGAATCTCACCCCAAAAACAACTCTGGCCGTACTGCCAGATTGACATCACGGTGTAGGCAATGAAAGCCAGTAGCGCTGCTCCGATTGCCAGTCCATCAAGGCCATCAGTTAAATTCACGCCGTTTGTAATTCCTGTTACTAAAAACCAAACCCATAACAGCAGGCCAACCGATGGCAATATCCAATCGGTATCTCGCACCCAGGACACCGCATTGCTAGCTGGTGTGTTTCCACCTTCATCGGGAAACATTGTTGCCAAAATTCCAAATGAAAGTGCGGCAACGGCTTGGCCAAGTAATTTTGTCCGCGCTCGAATGCCAGTGCTGCGCTGCTTAAAGATTTTCAAGTAGTCATCTGCTACGCCCACAAGGCCCAGTGAAACCATCAGATAAATCGCAAGGATTCCAGAATGAGTTATTGGCTGCATCAAGATTAAGTGAGCTAAAAAGTACGCAAGTACAACCGATCCAACAATTGCCACGCCACCCATTGAAGGAGTTCCACGCTTGCCACCATGTTCGGGGTAATTAACTTGCTCGGTAGATTCTCTAATTGCCTGTGCAATGCCGCGCTTGCGAAGCAGGTTTATAAGAAGTGGTGTGCCAATTAAGGAAAACAAAGTAGCGAGGCCACCTGCGAGCACTACCAGTTTCACTGTTGGCTCCACTTCGTTTGCAGGCGATCTTCGACTTCTTTGGCAAGTAATTCAAATTGTTCTGCCCGAGAAGCCTTAAACAACAAGACATCGCCAGAGTTGACTCCATTGACAATGTAGTCTGTCGCCGCCTGAAAATCGGGTAACCACACCGCATTTGCTCCAGAACTCATAGCACTCTCGAGGCCATAGGCTCTGGCAGATTCACCAACTGCGATGAGGTGAGAAATTCCGAGCTCACTTGCTAAGTCAGCAATTTGCGCATGAAGCTTGTCGCTTGATTCACCGAGCTCGTGCATCTTCCCAAGTACCGCCCAAGTTGCGCCAGTTGCCGGAATGTTTGCCAGCGTACGAAGTGCAGCCGCTACTGATTCGGGATTTGCGTTGTAGGCATCGTTGATAACTGTTACATCATTGGATACCTGATGAACTTCCATGCGCCACTTACTCATTTGTTTCAAATCAGCAATAGCCCCAGCGATGTCTTCTAATTCCATACCTACCGATATGCCAACTGCTGCGGCTGCCAGAGCATTAGAGATGTTATGTAGACCAAGAAACGGTAGTGAAGTTGCAACACGATTTCCGCGATAAATCAGATCAAAAGTGTAAGTGCCACGTGGAGTGATGGAAATCTGTTCGGCTCGCACATCTGCATCGGTCGCAAAACCGTAACTGAATACCGTTGCCTTTGTCATCGCTTGCATCGCCATCACTTGGGGATCGTCAGCATTAAGAATTGCGACACCATCATCAGGTAGCGCTTTGACTAACTCTGACTTAGCTTTTGCAATGTTTTCAACGCTGCCTACTTCGCCTAAATGTGCTTGACCGACATTTGTTATGACACCAATTGTTGGAAAAGCGATGTTGCACAGATAAGTAATCTGATCCATACCTCGCATTCCCATTTCAGTTACCAGGAAACGCAAGCCATCTGGCGCAGCAAGGATCGTGAGCGGTAACCCTAATTCATTGTTGAGAGATCCTGCTGGTGCATAAGTCTTACCTGCGTTTGCTAAAACTTGGCCAATCATGTCTTTTGTTGAAGTCTTACCCGAAGATCCAGTTATCCCAATCACTTCGATATTTTTCATCGACGCTCTGACGTGAGTTGCGATCTTTGCAAGTGCAGAAACGACCGG
>JBIIFI010000109.1:0-4321 GCA_044237405.1 Candidatus Nanopelagicales bacterium
TGCCAGCAACGATCCATTCAGCTAGCGCGCGACCAGCACCTGGCGCATAAATAATGCCTTGACTATTAAAGCCAGCAGCAATCCAAAGTCCATCAACTTCAGCAGTCTCCCCTAGACAAAAACTTGCATCTGGAGTGAATGACTCAGGTGCATTAAGGAATCTAGAGAAGTTCGCAGTCTTTAGTGCTGGGATACGGTCTTCGGCAAAACCCTTGATGGCCGCAAAGTGTTCCCAGTCAGGATCAAATTCACCAAAGGCAAAGTCTTTAGCCAATGTGCGTGGATCTACCGGAATACCATCTGGTTCAAATGCGCCCACAACTAATGAGCCATTGTGACCTCTTACATATAAATAGCCATCTAAGTCGCGCAGCACCGGTAGTGGAACATCCGCGCCTTCGATTGGATCGGTTGTCACATGCACATGCGCAGCCGGATAAAGCGGAACCATTGCGCCACATTTTTCGGCAAGTTCGCGCGTCCATAACCCGGCCGCTAGTACTAAGTTTTCACACTCAACAACACCGAGGTCAGTTTCCACGGCAGTAATTCGACCGTTCACTTTTTGTACACCAGTAACGGTGACGCCTTCGCGAATTGTTACGCCACGAGTATGGGCGCCCTCGGCAAAAGCTAAAGCTGCGCGGCCCGGATTTACATGCCCATCTTCAGCGTGATGCATGCCACCAAGTAGTCCATCTGAAGTTGCAAGCGGATGTAGTTCGGCAACTCGTTTCGGCGACACCAATTCAGTTGCAATTCCATTGTGGCGCGCAACCATGTCGCTGTAACGGAGTTCATCCAGGCGACCAGGTGTGCGGGCAAGTGATAAAGATCCATTTTGTTGCAACGAAACATTAATGCCAGTTTCTTTTTCAATTTCTCGGTAAGCATCAATTCCGTAGTAAGAAAGTTTTGTCATGGCATGAGTCGCGCGAGTACGCACTACCAATCCAGCAGCGTGCCAGCTCGTACCTGCAGCTACCGATGCGCGTTCAATAAGCAGTACATCTTTATGTCCAAGTTCAGCCAAATGGTAAGCAATGCTCGACCCCACAACGCCAGCGCCAACCACAACGGTTTGCGCGCGTGCTGGTAGCGGGCGGCTTTGCGCTTGGTCGTCAAAGGAAGTTGCGGTGAGGTCTTTTTCAAGCAAGTTATCCACGACAGAGGTTTCCTTTTGGTTGAAGTGCTTAGTCCAACTTTATTGCAGAATCAGCAAGGCCATTCTGGTTGCCCCTATTTAGGTCAGGCAATCTAAGTCAGGCAATGGAGAAGACCCCGCAATAAGTATGAGTTACTGCGGGGTCTTTATTTCGTCAGAAGCTGACTTTGCCCTGCGGTGACACTGTTGCACTGCATCGATGATGCCGAGCAATGATCGAACCGGGACGCCAATTCCTAACTGCTCTATTACTACGCCTGGTAAAACGCGGGTGCAAGGGGTTTACCGAAAATACTTAAGTTTGTTATAAATCAGCCCTGTATTTAGTGGAATAAGTTAGCTAGAGAACTTCCACAATTACATCAAGGCCCCAAGGTTGCCCGGCCTTTTTTGGTTTGATTACAGCAACATCTAGTGCGACTTTGGCTGCCAACCCGGCCAATTGGTCAACCCCGCCTACTGATTTCGACGATTGCGCCAACTCACGCACTAATCGACCTTTAGTTGCCTTATTGGAGTGGCTGACAACTTTGGGTGAGCCCTTTGGCATTTTTTGCATAATCCGAGGAACTACTACCTGCTCAGCGATTGCAGGGGGAATAGGTCCAAGCTTTACATAATTTCCCGAGCGCAGATCAATAACGAATTCGCCTTGATCCGAAATTAGTTGCGAGACGGACTGGCTCCAAAACTTTGTTAGAGATCCAATCTTTGGAACCACAGTGTCTCCAGAAAGTCGATAGGCAGGAATTCGATCAGTGACATTGATTAAGCCAAACAAGGCCGACACCACAAAGTTTTCTGCTTCAAATTTAGATTTAGCTTTGGCACTTAACGACTCGATGTCAATCGCGTCATATAGGACTCCGGTGTAGACCGACCAAGCCGATCCAATCGGCGCAGTTAGAAGTTTCTGATCACGTTCAATTTCAAAATCTTGCTTGGCGCTGATAGAAAGTATCGATCGGGTTTTTGCTGTCGGTCCATTGGTCATGGCAATTACTGCGCTGACTAATTCTTGGCGTTGGTTATTCAGTTCAGGAAAAGAAAGTTTTTTGAAATCTATTTTTTGCTTACCCGTCGCATCTGTTTTTCCTTCGGATGGCGGCAGCAAAATCATGGTCATGGCGAATTTGTCTTAAGGTCGTTCGATGATTCCCGAGCCACCCGAAAGGTGTGTATCAAGGGCTTCGTTAGCTAGCGCATCAGCATGCTTGTTGTCTTCGCGCGGGATCCAGGTATAGGTGACATTTCCATAAGGCAAAATCTCGCGCGCTTCCAGAGCTAGCTTTTGCATATCAGGGCTTTTAATCTTCCATCGCCCAGACATTTGCTCCACAACTAACTTGCTATCCATGCGAACTTCCACCAAAGCTTGCGAATCGATTTCGGCTATTGCGCGAAGGCCAGCTACTAGTCCGTTGTATTCGGCCACATTGTTTGTTGCATGACCCAGAACTGCCGCTCGTTCGGCAACCACTTCCCCAGTGTTTGCGTTGCGAATAACAGTGCCATATGACGCATGCCCAGGATTACCTCGCGAGGCTCCATCGGCCTCCATCACAAAATGGGTCACAGACCAGACTCCGCAGTGCGAATCAAAATCCGTCGGCACTGATCGCAGCGCGCAATTGCATCTGAAGCCAAATTACGAATGTGATCGATTTCTTGGGCATCAATTGTGATGTGACAGCCTTGGCAGGAACCGCGATGAATTAATGCTGCGCCAATACCATCGTGGTCACCGCGGATCTTGTCGTAAAGTGCGATTAAATCAGCCGGTAGACCAGCGGAAATCTCGGTGCGCTGCTTTATTAATGAATTGCTTTCAAAATCTATATCGGCCAATGCGTCATCGCGTGCCTGGCTAACTTGCGTGAGTTTCTCGGTAACCGCAATTTCATTTGCTTCCAAGTCGATGACCGCTTGTTGCGCGTCTTCATATTGCTGCATGATTTCAAGTTCAATGTCTTCGAGTTCTGCTTGACGCTTTGCCAAAGTGGCAATTTCATGTTGCAAGCTTTCCAGTTCTTTTGCGGCAGAAACTGCGCCGGTATCCAGGCGATCTTGATCTCGCTTAGATCGCGCAACGACCTGATCAACATCTGATTCTGCTTTAAGTTGATTGAGCTTTAAGTCCGAAGTTTCAGTCTTAGCGGCCACTAACCGCATCTTGATTGAGCCCAGTTCAACTTCTAGGTCTTGCGCCTGGGAAATTTCTGGAATGCCAGCGCGCTTATGGGTTAGTTGGAGCAATTTAGTGTCTAGGCCCTGTAACTCAAGCAACATATGCTGTTGTTCAGTACTTGCAGTTACAGCCATGGTTGCTCCCAGAATTGGACAGTTAACAAACCGTCAAAATACAGACTACCCCGAACCCGCAATGAGCCTGCAATGGTTAGGCGGCTTGGTCCCATCGTTCGTGCCTGATTCCATTAACTCGAGCCATGTTTACAAAATCCAAATCATTGTGAATCAGAATAATGTCATCGCTCGACATTGCGGCCACTGCGATTATGCAGTCCACTGAATTTCGAATGGTTACCCCATTTTGCGACAAATCTCGAAACATAAATCCAGCTTTCCTAAAGTCTGTATTTGGGTTGAACGGGAGGGAAGGCAACCTGTTGAATAGATCAAAAATTCGTGCATCTTCATGTGTTCGCGCGCCAGCCAGTAACTCCATGAATATTACTTCGCATGTAACGATTTGGATGCCCTGCGCAGTAGCTTCATCTAATCGGCGACGGAGAGCTTGGTCGCCCCGAAATAAGTTGACCCAGACACTTGTGTCAATTAAGTAGCGAACTGGCTTCACCATTTTTCGATGGCGCTTTCGAACCGGCCATCTTCTGGTCCATCCCAGCCAATACCGAAAATACTGTCGATCAACTTCATCTGGTCCGTCTCTTCAACCAATCGGCGAAGTGCCATTTCGACTGCACTCTTTTTGGTTGGCAAATTAAATCGATTCATCACAATTTCCACCAGCTCGTCATCGAGATCTATGTTGGTTCGACTCATACACATAGCATACACCTAGTGTGTGTAAATCTTGTCTAGGCATAAAAATACCCCCTTGCGGGGGTATTTCCATTGCAGTGGGCGCTAAGGGACTCGAACCCCTGACCCTCTCGGTGTAAACGAGATGCTCTA
>JBIIFI010000002.1:0-15772 GCA_044237405.1 Candidatus Nanopelagicales bacterium
TTATGAAGCTGCTAAGTCGCAACTTGATGAAATAGTAGTTCGTCTCGAAGACAAAGATTTACCACTTGACGACATGGTTGCGCTCTGGGAGCAAGGGGAGCGCCTTGCAGCCATATGTGAAGAGCGTCTAGCCGGAGCAAAAGCAAGATTAGAAGCCTTGCGCCCCGAAACTAAAGCTGAACTTCCGGAAGATTAGTTAAGCCGCGCGCAATTAGGTAATTTTTGCGCCTCTATCGCCATCTGCGAATCTAATGTTAATCTCATCGTCCTTCGAGACTGAGATTGTGCTTCGCAGAATTTCACCAGCAGCATTTCTTACAATTGAAAACCCTCGCTCTAAAGTTCCTTGCGGCGAGAGTGCGCGCAGAGTAGTAGCAACACCAGTTAACTGCGCACCCTCAAGCTTCAATCGATTGGCTATCTGCATAAAAATTGCATTTCTGATTCCAGAATTATCTTTAAGTCTTTGATCAATCAAAGTTGACGGTGAGGCGAGCGCCGGTCGATTCTTAGTTAGCGCAAGTTGTTGCTCAAGCCTGGCGAGATTGCCAACTATAAGAGTTTGTAATTTTGAACGAACGTTTCTTAAGTCTGCTAATTCCTGCAATACATCTGGAACAATTCGTCGTGCCGCATCGGTTGGGGTTGAAGCTCGATAATCTGCAACGTAATCAATCAAAGGTCGATCTTCTTCATGGCCAATTGCAGCGACCACTGGAGTGCTCACCGACGCCACCACTCGAATTAGAGATTCATCACTGAATGGCAAAAGATCTTCGAATGATCCACCGCCGCGGGCAATTACAATCACATCGATGTCAGCTATGGCATCAAGTTCAGTAAGAGCCGCGCTTACTTGCCGAACACAGTTCACTCCTTGGACTGCTACCTCCCGCACTTCAAATTGCACATCAGGCCAACGGCGCCGGGAGTTTTCTATGACATCATGCATGGCATCGCTACCTTGACCGCAGATAAGTCCAACGCGTCTTGGTAAAAATGGCAATGGCTTTTTTCGCTCTTCGTTAAACAAGCCTTCGGCTGCTAACAAGTTGCGCAACGCCTCAAGGCGAGCCATTAACTCACCGATACCAACTGCGCGTATTTGTAGCACTTTGAACTGCAGTGAACCGCGTTTAGCCCACCAATCTGCTTTAACTTGAACTAGTACCCGCGTGCCTTGCTCAATGGTGGAAGTTAGTGCATCCATAACTCCAGATGCCATGTAAAGCGAAAGCGAAACATCTCGGTCAGTATCTCGAAGTGATAGGTAAGTTAAACCACGTCGAGGATTTATTTCGGCTAACTGGCCTTCAATCCAAATCGTGCCCAGTCGCCCAATGTATTCACCAATCATCGTGCTAACTGCATGTACTGCAAGGGCGGATTCTGGCTCTTGGCCTAGTTTCCCTGAATCAGATTGGTCCATGTACCTATTGTGCCTAATGCCGCAACGCAAAGCATCGGGTGCTGGCTTACGATAGGAGGGTGACTCAATCTCAGCGAAAAGTACTTTTGGCCAAACCCCGTGGTTATTGTGCCGGAGTAGACCGCGCCGTTGAAACGGTAGAAAAGTCCCTCGCAGTTCACGGCGCTCCGATTTATGTACGCAAGGAAATTGTGCACAACAAATATGTAGTGACTGAGCTCGAGGCAAAAGGCGCAATTTTTGTTAATGAGACGGACGAAGTTCCGCAAGGGGCAACCGTGGTTTTCAGTGCACATGGCGTTTCGCCAGCAGTGCATGAAGAAGCTGCTAATCGAAACCTAAAGACGATTGATGCAACTTGCCCGCTTGTTACTAAAGTGCATTCCGAGGCACGCCGCTTTGCCAGCGATGATTACCAGATTTTGTTTATCGGACATGAGGGTCACGAAGAAGTCGAAGGCACCATGGGTGAGGCACCAGCGCACATGACTTTGGTTGATGGTCCGGCGCATGTGCAGGAAATTGAGATTGATCCAACTCGACCTGTTGCATGGTTGTCCCAAACCACCTTGTCAGTTGATGAAACTTTAGAAACAGTGGATCGCCTGCGCGAAAAATATCCAAATCTAATCGACCCACCAAGTGACGATATTTGTTATGCCACTCAGAATCGACAAAAAGCGGTTAAAGAAATTTCGCTAGCCTGCGATTTGATGTTGGTAGTTGGGTCAGCAAATTCCTCGAATACTGTTCGCCTGGTAGATGTTGCACTAGAAGCAGGCGCGAAAGCCGCATACCGCGTTGATTTTGCAGGGGAAATTAAAGAGGAATGGTTTAAGGATGTTCACACTGTTGGATTAACTAGCGGCGCATCAGTTCCAGAAATTTTAGTGAACAGCGTTTTAGTTTGGTTAGATGAACGCGGGTATTCAGATGTGGAAGAAGTAGAAACTGTCGAGGAGCACCTGATTTTTGCGCTACCTCCAGAATTGCGCCGCGATATTAAGGCTGCCGACCGCGCCTAAAAATTGCAATTGCACTGCTAGCGGCTGTGGCTCCCAATATCCACCAAGCATGCATGGCAAGTCCGTAAGCCAAATGCAAAGCTTGCTCCCTAAAAAATGTGCCACCTGGCATTGGGGCAAATTGACCAACAGTAAGTAGCGAAACTACCCAAGCAATCGGCACTACCCAAATAGCTGCCTGATAATCGGCAGTTCGCACCTTGAGCGCGGAAATTATCCCGGCAGCAAGTATTCCGATGTTGGAAATCAATCCGATTTCACTAGTCACGATCAGGTCAACAGCCATTGCCGTCATCATCATTAGCGAAGTAAGAATTATGACTCCGGGGTAAGTCCAGCCGATTTTGGCGGGGACCATTTCCTGCGTCCGATTCCTGGCAATCTGCATAAACCTACGGTATCTGGTTGCCGAGGTGTTTGGATCGATCGGTTACGGCTACGCTTATGTGCCGTGGCCCTAACTATTGGAATCGTTGGATTACCGAACGTCGGTAAATCTACTCTTTTTAATGCGCTGACCAAAAATAATGTGCTGGCGGCAAATTATCCGTTTGCCACCATTGAGCCGAATACCGGAGTTGTCGAAGTTCCAGATTCGCGCCTTGCAGTCCTGGCCAAGATTTTTGAATCTGAGCGAATCCTCCCCGCCACCGTAACTTTTGTCGACATCGCTGGAATAGTTCGTGGGGCAAGTGAAGGCGAAGGTCTAGGAAATAAGTTCCTAGCAAACATCCGTGAGTCAGAAGCCATCTGCCAAGTCATCAGAGCTTTCAAAGATCCAGATGTAGTGCACGTAGATGGCGCAATCTCACCAAAAGATGACATTGAAACTATAAATACCGAATTAATCTTGGCGGACATGCAGACTTTAGAAAAAGCGATGTCGCGACTGCAGAAAGAATCGAGAGCAGATAAATCAAAAGCAGAAGCTTTGGCGACTGCAGAGCAAGCGCTAGAAATATTGAACTCTGGAAAAACTATTTTTGAGTCTGGCTTGGATTATCAACCAATTCGAGAACTATTCTTATTGACAGCGAAACCGTTTCTTTATGTTTTTAACTTAGATGAAGAAGAATTGACAGATGATTCGCTAAAGCAAGAGTTAAGTGCACTAGTAGCGCCAGTAGAAGCGGTCTTTATGAATGCCAAGTTGGAAGCAGAACTTGGTGAGCTGCCAGATGAGGAAGCTTTGGAACTTTTGCAGTCCGTTGGACAAAATGAAAGCGGTATCGCTATTTTGTCTCGAGTCGGGTTTAAGACTTTGGGGTTGCAGACTTACTTAACAGCTGGGCCAAAAGAAACTCGCGCTTGGACAATTCCGGTTGGCGCAACTGCCCCAGAAGCCGCCGGCGTGATTCACACGGATTTTCAAAAAGGTTTTATTAAGGCTGAAATTGTCGCCTTTGATGATTTAGTAACTTCTGGTTCGATGGCCGATGCTAAATCCAAAGGTAAAGTGCGCATTGAAGGCAAAGAGTATGTTATGTCTGATGGTGACGTTGTGGAGTTTAGATTTAACGTTTAACGATTCAGAGTCTTTTTACAGATGAATGATCATTAACTAAACGAAACCGTGCCAGTGTCACGAACTTTGCCAGTCTGTGAACCATCTACTTGTCGGTATTCCCAACTAACAGATTTATTTCGCAACGTAAGTTTCAAGACACCATAATTGTTTGGGCCACAAATTAATTTGCCGTAGTTAGCCGCGCTAGGGCAGGTTCGTAACTTTGCCCCGCCAGTACCAACTACGAATGTGGTCAACTTTCGTTGGTTTGACTTACCTTTGTATATAGTGCGATTTACTCTCTCGTAGTTGTGGTCATGTCCCCAAAGCACAAGTTTTACATCTCGGTCAGCCTTCACGGTGTCCCAGATTTTGTCGGTATCTGTTTGATTTCCATGATCGCCACGGGAATATCGAGGCCGATGCCACGTCACTATGGTTGGGCGTCCGTTATTACTGGTCAAAGCAGTTTTCAGAAAGTTTAGCTGTCTGGTGCCTGTACTGCCTTGCATTTTTTCACTATCCAGACCGATAACGGTCCAGCCGTCAATTTGCTTTACCCACCAAAGATCATTTCCAGTTTTGGGAAGCTGAAAATCTTGCACAATTTTTCGATACCCCGCTGCATTGCTGGTTCGGTATTCATGATTTCCAGGTACGGCATAAGACTTTGTAAGCAATGGTTGCCAGGATGGCAAAAGGTAATTATCAAACTCGAAATTAGATCCTTTGTCGTATGCCAAATCACCGATCAGAATCAATTTGTCAGGAGCTAAATTTTTAGCCAGTTTGGCAGTTTGCACTTGGCCACCACCACTTCGAGCAATATCTCCAACGGCGACAATTGTTGTGGTGCTTGCCGCATTAGCGCTAGGCAAAAGACTTATTACACAACCAGCAGACACTAAAGCTGCAACCAAACGAGTCTTCATATGTTCATGCTACGCGCAAAACCAGAAATCCGATTCCGCTACTAGATCGATCCCTTACCAAGGCCCTTACTTATCGCGATGTTAGCCAGTACATCTGCGGTGCGCTTCGCGTCGCTTCCTCGAGTAGCGGGATCTACGTAGTGATCAATGAACTTTGCGACTCCATTGCCCCTAAAATCACTAGCTGACTTTCGGCGCCGTTTAATTCGAACTATTCGCTTAAAGTTGCGAGTTACAGCATTGCCAATAATCTGGCTTTGAATTTCATCGAGCATCTGCTGCATCTCTGCAAAGCTTTCGGGATGCAGGCCAATTCGATTTCGATAAATATATGACTCAGCACTTAATGGATTACGAGAAATTAATGCATCCACATCCATTGCCCAGCGTGGAAAAATCACAGGCTTCCCAAGTGCCCAGGCTTCGTACACCATGGTGCCGAAGTCTGAAACTATGACGTCAGCCCAAACTAACTGATTTCCAGTTGGAGTCCGGTCTTCTCGATTTCTTGGATGCAAGGAAACTCGAAAAATGTATCTGGCTGCCATTTGTTTAACATGTTTCTTAAATCCTGGGAAACTTGACGGTGCTATCTCCTCAACAGTTTTTTCATTTGTCCCAGTTATGACATTGTGAGTTGGCGCCCAAAGAACCCGAAGTCGATGGTGTGGCTCACTATCTGATCCGGTTGCCTCGGCAAGTAATGGATCTAGTCGCAACCAACCAACATTTTTTACCTGTTCTTGCAAAACCGTTATTTGGTAGTGCGGATTTTTCCGGTAGCTGCCCTCAATAATTCGGTTCACATGCCACATTCCAGGAACTAGTAAGTATTCGTATTCATTTGCAAGCGGAAGTTGTGTCGTTGAATCCTGAGTAAAGAAGTATCTCTTATCCGCAATGCCATGCGCCAGAATCACATCAGCAGGGACACGATGTCCCGAGTCATTATCTCGTCCTTGGCGAATAAATAGTGAGAGATTTACGGCTCCAGCAACAGCATCCTCAATTGTGTGAGTGACCGAGCCAGGGGTGAGTTGAGCTTCAATTAAATTAAAGATTTGTTCCTGAACATTTGCATAGGTCTTTCCATAGCGCCAACAGAAATTGATAGCCCCAGGCTTTAGCTCAAATTCGTTATTCATGTTTATGCAATTCGTTCATTAAGTTCGTTCATTAAGTTTGGCAACCAGTTCATCCGCAGTTCACTTAGCTTCAAAACCTCTTGTTTTGGAGCAATGTAATGATCTATGAAGTCCGCAGCACCTGCACTGCGTAAGTCTTATAAATCTTATGGCTTGGCACCTCATAGATAGTCGAAATTTTGCCACCGCTCGATGCATTTCACACAGCACTTGCAAGCGCCTAATAGCTACTGCCTCTCTGGGGATTTATCAGTTGAATTGCGCTGCTAGGCCAAATTCGGGTGATAACAGGCAGATCCTTGTCAAGAGTGGTCAAATGCTGGGTAAAACCTAATCTAGAATAAGGACAGTGACCCAATCTGCTGTTCGCAACGACCTTCGAAATGTTGCAATTATTGCCCACGTTGACCACGGAAAAACCACGCTGGTTGATGCCATGCTTTGGCAATCTGGGGCATTCCGAGCCAACCAAGATGTAAATGACCGCGTCATGGACTCGATGGATCTGGAGCGCGAAAAGGGCATCACCATCCTGGCTAAGAACACAGCTGTTAGATATGTCGGTCCAGCAGCGCAAGAAGGTGGCGTTACTTTAAACATTATTGACACTCCTGGACACGCTGACTTTGGTGGCGAAGTTGAACGCGGCCTGGAAATGGTTGATGGCGTTGTTCTTTTAGTTGATGCTAGCGAAGGTCCGCTACCTCAGACGCGATTTGTATTGCGTAAAGCGTTACAAAAGCGACTGCCAGTAATTCTGCTCATCAACAAAGTTGACCGGCCAGATGCGCGCATCGCCGAAGTTGTCGACGAGACTTACGAACTATTTTTTGATCTTGATGCTGATGAAGAGCAGATTCAATTCCCAATTGTTTATGCCTCGGCAAAAGCTGGTCGCGCCTCGCTTACTAGACCAGTTGATGGCGGAATGCCAGATGAAGAAAATCTCGAGCCGTTGTTTGCAACATTAATTGGCAGTATTCCGGCGCCAACTTATGATCCCGAAGCACCACTTCAAGCTCACGTAACCAACCTTGACTCATCGCCTTACTTGGGTCGCTTGGCCCTATGTCGCGTGATAAATGGAAACATCAACAAGGGTCAACAAGTTGCTTGGATGAAATCCGATGGCACAACTGAGCGCGGAAAAATCGTCGAACTATTGATGACAGAAGCCCTTGACCGCATCCCAGTTGACTCAGCTGGACCTGGTGACATCATTGCGGTTTCTGGTTTTGAAACCATCACAATCGGTGAAACTTTGGCAGATCCAGAAAATCCAGTGGCACTTCCTCTTTTTGTAATTGATGAACCATCAATCTCCATGACTATCGGAATCAATAGCTCACCACTTGCTGGTGAAACTGGAAGCAAAGTAACGGCTCGTTTACTTAAGACTCGGCTGGAAGCTGAGTTGGTTGGTAACGTTTCGATTCGGGTACTTGAAACTGAGCGACCTGACACTTGGGAAGTTCAAGGACGTGGCGAGCTACAACTAGCCGTACTTGTTGAGTTAATGCGCCGCGAAAAGTTTGAAATGACTGTTGGTAAGCCACAGGTTGTAACCAAAGAAATCGGTGGCAAGATCCACGAACCAATGGAGCGCCTGACGATCGATGTTCCAGAAGATTACGTAGGAGTGGTAACTCAACTCTTAGGTCTACGCAAAGGCCGCCTAGAACAAATGGTTAACCATGGCACAGGCTGGGTTCGCATGGAATACATCGTTCCAGCTCGTGGCTTAATTGGCTTCCGTACCGAATTTCTAACGGAAACTCGCGGCACTGGCTTGATGCATCACATCTTTGAAAAGTACGAGCCATGGTTTGGTGAATTACGCACTCGCCCATCGGGTTCGTTAGTTTCAGACCGTAGGGGAGCCGTTACTTCCTATGCTTGCTTCGGGCTACAAGAACGCGGAACCTTGTTTGTTTCACCAACGACCGAGGTTTACGAAGGCATGATCATTGGCGAGAATGCTCGCGCTGAAGATATGGACGTAAACGTAGTGCGCGAAAAGAAGTTAACCAACGTACGGTCGGCAACTGGTGATGAATTAGAGCGTCTAATTCCAGCTAAGCAATTAAGTCTTGAACAAGCACTTGAATTCTGCCGTGAAGATGAATGTGTTGAAGTCACGCCAACTGCAGTTCGAATCCGTAAAGTCGCCCTGGCAAAAGTTGATCGTGACCGAAATCGCACGAAAGCGCGCAACAACTAAGGTCTAACAATGAAGTCATCGATACTTAGTAAGTTCGGTCTGATATTTATTGCTACTGCACTAACGATCGGGTTGCTAAGTGGTGCGGCAATTACCGTTAACTCACCGGGTGGATTTAATGCCGGTCTAACGCGCGCCGTTGGTACAAGTGATGGTCCTGGTGGACTACTTCGCCTTGGTTCCTCAACTACCTGTGACTCCTTAGATCCAGCGCGAACTTTTGATCCATGGTGCGCTGTGGTGCATCGTATTTACACCAGAAACTTGATGTCATTTGCTGGTCAGCCAGGGGACAAAGGGTTAGTAGTTGTTCCAGATCTTGCTATTGATGAACCTATAGTTGATAGCGAAAAAATGGTTTGGCGATTTACTTTGCGAGACAATGTTTATTGGGATGATGGGACGAAAGTAACTTCCGGTGACATTAAGTATTCGATCCAAAGACTTTTTGACGATTCGTTACAAAGTCCGATAGCGCTTAGTACTTTATGTTTACTCAGTTCGTGTACCAATGGAAAACCTGACTATAACGGACCGTATCTATCTCCCACAGAAGACTTAACATCAATTGCAACGCCCGATGATCAGACTGTGGAGTTTAAACTCACTAGACCATTTGCAGAATTTTCCAGACTTTTGGCGACACCACAGTTTGCTCCAGTCCAGATGGCTCGTGATGTTTCACTGCGCTCGCAAGGGTCAACTTACGCAGCAGATCCAGCATCCAGCGGGCCTTTCACAATCGTCATTGATGAACCCGACAGCCTTTATTCGTTTACCAAGAATGCTTACTGGACCCAGGAATCAGATACCGTCCGAAGACCACAAGTAGATTCCATTTCTTGGAAAATCTTTCTGGATGCGGATTCAGTCGACAGCGCGTTACTTGCTGGAAATATCGATATTAAGTTGAATTTTGGCTTAGCTCCAACGGCTCGCGACCAGGTGCTAGCCGATGAGTCACAGCGCTCGCTAATAGATAACCCAGCGATGAGTTTTGTTAATTTCTTGCTAGTTAACCCAACCTTGCCGCCACTTGATAGAACGCCGTGCCGAGATGCAATTTTTTATGCGCTAAACAAAGCTGACTTGCAGTCAGTTCGAGGTGGTAATGCCTCCGCAGCAATCGCACACACCATCAGTCCACCAACAGTCTTGGGGTATGACGAGTCTTACAATCCTTATCCAAGTGGCGGCGACGAAACTGGCAATATAAAGAAGGCGCGAGAAAGTTTGGCACAATGCGGATACCCAGACGGTTTCCAAATCAATATGGCTTATGTTGCAATCGGTATTGGTAAAGATATTTTCTTATCCGTGCAAAAAAGTTTGGCTCGAGTCGGAATTGTTGTCGACCCTATTGAGTATTCAAACTTTGCGGAGTTTTTTGCAAATGGACTTGGATCACCTGAAAATCTTAAGTCCAGAGAAATTGGATTAGCTGCAACAGGCTGGGGGCCAGACTATTCATCTGCTTTATCATTCTGGGCACCGTTAGTTGATGGCAGAAAAATCAAGTCATCATCTAATCAAAACTTTGCGCAATTAAATATTGAAGAATTGAATGGACTTTTGGATGAACTGGAATATTCAACTACCGCAGAGCAAGCAGCGAGACTAAATCGGGCAATTGAAATCTTGGTCATGCAAGAAGCGGTTTACTTGCCTTATGCCGTTGATCGCATGGTCCTTTATCGCCCGGGTGATTTGACCGATATTTACGTTCAGATTGCACTAGGCAATCAATATGATGTGGTCAACGTGGGAAAACAAGAAAAAGTACTGAAATAACGGGATTTCCCGAGGTTTTCTAGATCACATTTGGCTAACTCTGGGCGTGGTGGCACCCTTTTCTCCAATAGACTTCGAAGGCATCTTGGGACCTGAAAGGTTGGAAAGTGACTCTGCGCGAAATTCCTGCCACTGAACCCGTTGCAAGCGGGGATGCTGTTGTAGGGCGCACACTGCGTCAAATTGCCTGGTCTCGGCTTCGAAAAGATCGCGTTGCTGTCGTAAGCATGTTTGTACTTGGATTCATTACCTTCATAGCCATTTTCGGTCCGTTAATCTCCAAGTGGCTCGGAGTTAATCCATTTGACTTCAACACTGACTTGTTAAATGACGCGGGCAGTATGCCAATCGGAGCATTTGGCGGCGTTTCACTAGACCATCCACTGGGTGTTGAGCCACTCACTGGGCGCGACATTATGGCGCGACTACTTTACGGCTCGCGGATCTCATTGTTTATTGCCATCTCGGCAACAATAATTACAGTCGTTATCGGAACCACGATTGGAATCATTTCGGGAAACTCTCGTGGGCGAACAGATTCGATTTTAAGCCGCTTCATGGACATTACTTTGGCGTTTCCGTTACTTCTGGTAATTATCGCAATGTCGCCAGTGCTAGAACAGCGGTTACAAGCCTGGGGACTACCAGCTGGCAACACTTCTCGGATTACCACACTGATCTTGGTTTTAAGTATTTTCGGTTGGCCATATTTAGCGCGATTAATTCGCGGCCAGGTTTTGTCACTGCGCGAACGCGAATTTGTGGAAGCTGCAATCTCAATTGGCTCTAGCAACCGCAGGATCTTGTGGCGCGAGTTGTTGCCAAATCTTTGGGCGCCAATTTTGATTTATGCCACGATTGCAATGCCTGGTTTGATTGGCGCTGAAGCTGCGCTGGCATTCCTTGGAATTTCCGTAATTCCTCCGACTCCTACTTGGGGTTCGATGCTTGAAGAGTCCGTCGGGTACTTCACAGTAGATCCGTTTTACTTCTTTGTGCCGCTAACTATGTTGCTGGCTGCAGTACTTTCGTTCAATCTTTTGGGTGATGCCTTGCGCGATGCATTAGACCCGAAAGCTGGTCGACACTAGGTTTTTCAGTTTCTCGAGAACTGAAAAAATCACGAACTCAACCGAGGGAGTGAAAGAAAAGTGATTCACCCGAATCACGCCTAAGGATATGGCGAACCCATATCTAAATGGAGGAAATATGATGAAGTCGACAGGCATCCGCTTCGGCGTGGGTGCGGCTTCGCTAGCACTTTTGCTATCTGCTTGCGGAAGTGACTCAGCGTCTGGCGGTGGAACAAAAGGCGGAACTCTCTACATCCTGACGGAAGCTGAGCAGATTCTGCACTTGGACCCACAGCGCAATTACACCGGTGAAGATCTAGCATTTGCTAGCGCTTACCTAAACCGTACTCTTACCCAGTACACCATAAGCAAGGACAACAACGAAGCTAGTCAACTAGTTGCTGATGCCGCTACCGACACTGGTACCACACCAGATGGCGGCAAGACTTGGGAGTTCACTCTTAAGGACGGCATGAAGTGGGAAGACGGCAAAGATGTGACTTGTGAAGACTTTAAGTACGGTATTTCCCGTACCTTCGCAACTGACATCATTACCGACGGACCTGCTTACGCAATGTCGATGCTAGATGTAACTGACTACAAGGGACCATATGCTGGCGATACCGCTGGTCAGGCCTCTTACGATAAGGCAGTCGTTTGTGAAGGCAACAAAATTACCTTCAACCTTGCTAAACCAGCATCTGACTTCAACTACGCAGTTACCTTGAGTGCATTTGCGGCAGTTCGCGAAGATGCAGATAAGGGCGAAAAGTATGACGACAGCGTTCTTTCAAACGGCCCATACAAGATTGAGTCCTACGAAAAGAAGGACAAGTTAGTTTTGGTTCGTAACGAAAACTGGGATCCTGCAACGGACACATTCCGTGGCGCCTACCCAGATCGCATCGAATACGTATTCTCAGTTCCTGGAACTGTAATTACAGAACGCTTAATGGCTGACGCTGGTGATGATCAGATGGCAATTTCGCCAGATGGTGTAGATCCTGCAAAGCTTGCAGTCGTATTTGCTGATGCTAAGTTCGAAAAGCGTCGTTTCAACGAACTAGATCCTTACGTTCGTTACTACGCAATCAACACTAAGAAAGTTCCAAACGTAAAGCATCGTCAAGCAATTCTTGCCGCTGTAAACCGTGACGAATTGCGCACAATTGCTGGTGGCGAGTACGCAGGCGATTATGCAGATGGTGTTGTAAAGCCAAACATTGGCGCGGACTATGCACCAACAGGTCTATGGGATGGTCTACTCGGCGAAGCCGTTGCACCTGAAGGTAACCCAGAATTAGCAAAGAAATTGATTGCTGATTCAGGCGAACCATTCCCACAGCCATTCGTGTTTGACTACGGTCAGAGCGAGACCAATGACAAGGCCGCCGGTTCCCTGGTTGCTTCACTTGCAAGAGCGGGCATAGTTGTCACGCTTAATCCAATTGAGCCAGGTGCCTACTACGGTGTTGTTCTAGATCCAGAAAAGCAGGGCTCAATGTCTGCTGCTGGATGGGGTCCAGACTGGTCAAATGCATCAACAGTTCTCCCAGAACTGTTTGCTGCAAACGGTGGATTCAACCTTTCGCAGTGGGATGACGCAGCCTTCTTGGCTGAATCAGACGCTGCAAAGGTAATTACCGATCGCGCAGAACAAGCTAAGGCTTGGCAGGCATTAGGCAAGAAGTCAATGGAATTGGCACTTGCTTTACCTACCCGCTTTGGCAAGGAGCAGCGCATTCATGGCTCGAAGGTCAATGGTGCCTACATTTGGGGACCATACGGCTCATGGCCATACGCAGCACTATCAGTTAATTAATTAACTAGCAGGCGCGTTTGCGAGTGGACTCAATGTCCACTCGCAAACGTTGCCGCTTTTTCAACCCCACAGACTCGAAAGGTGACCCATGTTTCCGTACATTGTGAGACGAATTATCATCATGATTTTCATGTTGACCATTCTGAGCATTGTCACCTTTTTACTTTTTAATGCGGTACCAACTGACCCAGCTCGATTAACTTGTGGCAAAACTTGTACACCAGACATTGTTGCTGCTAACCGAATCAGACTTGGATTAGATCAACCTTTGTACACCCAGTATTTTGAATGGATCAAAGGAATTTTTGTTGGTCGTACTTTTGGGTCTGGTTCTGCAACTTTCGAATGCTCCACACCATGTCTTGGCTATTCGTTCCGAAATGGTGAAGAAGTCACAGTTATGATTTTGGATGCAATTCCCGTAACCATGTACTTAGCAATAGGCGCCTTTACTCTTTGGATGCTAGTTGGAATATCATCCGGGATCGTAGCTGCTAGACACCACGGCAAGTGGCAAGATCGCACAATTATGGGAGTATCCCTAATTGGATATTCACTTCCAGTTTTTTTCGTAGGGCTATTGCTCTTGGTGTTTGTAATCGTCCGGTGGAATTTGTTGCCTTACCCCGATTACGAATCGCCATTTGATGATCCCGTGGCGTTTTTCCAAACCATGTTGCTACCTTGGGTTACTTTGGCCATCCTTTACGCGGCCTATTACGCCCGACTTACCCGCTCGCAAATGCTAGAGACAATGGGTGAGGATTACATTCGCACTGCCCGAGCAAAAGGGCTGTCGGAACGCGTGGTTTTCCGTAAGCATGCGCTACGTGCTGGGCTAACTCCAATTGTTACTTCAGCTGGATTAGATCTGGCTGGACTACTTGGTGGCGCGGTAATTACTGAATACATCTTCAGCTTGCCTGGTTTAGGTCGCTTGGCTATTGGTGCGGTTACCGAATATGACTTACCAACAATTACGGCAACAGTTTTAATCGCCGCGGTATTTGTAATTGTTTCAAACTTAATAGTTGACATCCTGTACGCAGCGATAGATCCTCGGGTGCGGCTAACATGACAAATTCAAATGTGATTTTAGAAGTTAAGAACCTAAATGTTGAATTCACAACTGACGATGGAATTGTCCATGCAGTGAACAATGTTTCCTATACTGTCGAGCGCGGTAAAACTTTAGCGATTGTTGGTGAATCTGGGTCAGGCAAGAGCGTTTCAAGCTTGGCGGTCATGGGACTATTAACTGGGGCCAATTCCAAAATAGCTGGCGAAGTTTTCTTTAACGGCCAAGAATTGATTGCAGCTGATCCTGAGGAAGTCCGCAAGTTACGTGGCGATGAAATGGCCATGATTTTCCAAGACCCATTAAGTGCATTGCACCCTTATTACACAATTGGTGATCAACTTGCCGAGGCGGTGCGAGTTCATCAAGATGTGACAGAACCACGAGCTCGAGAACTTGCAACCGAGATGCTTACAAAAGTTGGCATTCCAGATGTTGCTAAGCGGATAGATGATTATCCACATCAACTTTCTGGCGGCATGCGACAGCGAGTTATGATTGCGATGGCCTTGATTAATGGCCCCGAACTATTGATCGCAGATGAGCCAACTACTGCGTTAGATGTAACGGTACAGGCGCAAATTTTGGACTTACTTCGCGAATTACAAAAAGAATTTGGTACAGCAATCGTTTTAATCACTCATGATTTAGGCGTCGTTGCGGATCTAGCCGATGAAGTTTTAGTAATGTACGGCGGTAGTGCAGTTGAGCATGCCCCAGTGCGCGAGATTTTCTATTCCCCGCAGATGCCTTATACCTGGGGGCTGCTGGCTTCAATTCCTCAGATTTCTGCGACAAAGGAACAATTAGATCCAATTCCAGGTTCGCCACCATCGCTTTTGAATTTGCCACAAGGCTGTGTTTTTGCACCGCGCTGTGCGTTTAAGGATCAAGTTGCAAATCAAGCCTGTGCAAATTCATTCCCTGAGTTACTGGAAGTTTCACCTGACCATGAAGCTCGCTGCCATTTATCTGAAGTTCAACGCAGCGAAATTCGTGCAAAACGAAAGATTGGACAAGTGAAATAATGGCGACTCCAATTATGAAGGTAACTAACCTCCAAAAGTATTTCCCAATTCATGGTGGTGGACTGTTTAACCGTGTAGTTGGAAATGTGCGCGCAGTTGACGGCATCTCACTGGAAGTTTTTCCAGGGGAAACTCTGGGACTTGTTGGCGAAAGTGGCTGCGGCAAATCAACTGCAGGCCGAGCCATGTTGCGCCTGATTGAACCAACGGCAGGAACTGTTGAGTTTGATGGTCAAGACCTGACAAAACTTAAGAAAAAAGAGTTAGTGCCGCTGCGTCGCGAGATGCAAATGATTTTCCAAGACCCATTTTCATCACTTAATCCTCGACAGACTGTTGGCGACATAATTGGCGCACCGTTTAAAGTTCAACATGTAACGCCAGAAGGTGGCATTGCAAAAGCGGTTCAAGGCTTGATGGATCGAGTTGGGTTAAATCCAGAACATTACAACCGGTATCCAAATGAATTTTCGGGCGGACAGCGACAGCGAATTGGAATTGCTCGCGCAATTGCCCTGAAGCCAAAGTTAATTGTCTGCGATGAACCAGTTTCGGCTCTAGACGTTTCAATTCAGGCCCAAGTATTAAATCTGCTAGATGATATTCAGCAAGAATTTGGTCTGGCATATTTATTTGTGGCACATGATTTATCGGTTGTGCGCCACATTTCGGATCGAGTTGCCGTGATGTACCTTGGCAAGATTATGGAGTCAGCAACACA
>JBIIFI010000110.1:0-4312 GCA_044237405.1 Candidatus Nanopelagicales bacterium
TGCAGATTTACCACTTGAGTTAGTTAGCGCACCACTGGTTGAAATCGTCAGAGAATTTAAGCCGCATGTGATTACTACTTATGACGAAAATGGTGGCTACCCACATCCGGATCACATTAGAACGCACGAAGTTGCAATGTTTGCTTGGGAGAAGGCGGCTGATCCAAGTTATGAAACAAATCTTGAGCCTTGGGCAGCTGCCAAGATTTACTACAACCATGGATTTTCCAAGTTAAGAGTCCAAACCATGCATGATGCCTGCCAGGAACTGGGAATTGAGTCGCCATATCAAGAATGGCTAGACGAGTGGGAAGACGAAGACTTAACTTCGAGCCGAGTTACCACACGCGTGCATTGCTCTAATTGGTTTCCAGTTCGGGAAGCAGCGCTAAAGGCGCATGAAACCCAAATTGATCCAAACGGTAGTTGGTTTGCACTTTCGAATGAGACTTTGTCGCAGATATGGCCAACTGAGGAATTTGAACTTGCTTTTTCGCGAATTGGTGAAATTGTTGAAGCAGATGACTTGTTCACGGGTTTAAGGGGAAGCTAAATGTTTAGATTCATAAGTTCTGTTGCCACTAGTACAACTGAGCCATTTCCATCTTCAACCTCATTTGATGCCTCGAAAGTCAATCCTGGCGCAATCGGTGGAATTGTATTTTTGCTACTTACTATTGCGGTTGTGCTTTTACTTTTTAGCTTTAATCGACACATCAAGAAAGTTAATTTTCAGCAGGACGAACCTGAACAATAGTTCACTATGAGTCGATACTTCACTCTGCGATTATTCGCAATACATGTGCTCGGCGCAGCTGCCGTTGCGGCTTGTTTGATTTTGGCCGCTTGGCAGTGGGATCGAGCGCATGTTCAGCAATCGACTACAACTACTGAAGTAAAAGAATTTGCTGAATTAAGTCCACTTCGCGATTACTTACCTGCTGCATCCGTAGCAGTTCCTACTTCAGTCACTGGTACTTGGCAACCAGAGGAACGAATAGTCATGCCTGATCGGATTGCCGATGGACCCTCCATGGTGAATCCAGATCCAGCATTGGAAGTAATTAAGGAATGGGCGACACCAATTGGGTTTTGGGTCGTAGACATTATGGAACTCGATGATGGCTCGAGCCTGGGAGTGGTCCGAGGATTTACCACTGCAGTTGATGATTTGCCGTTAGTCCAAGGCGTGGACACGGTATCCGGTGTTATGCAACCAAGCGAAGATGTTCCTGGCCTCAAATTAGTACATGGCATCAAGCCGCTAACCACCGCGATGATTGTCGAGAATTCGCGAACTATTGCACATGATGGCTACTTAGTATCAACTTCGGAATTTACAGATCTCGAACTTGTCACACCCATTTTTGCCGAGCCCATTTCGCGAGGTTTGAATTGGCGCAATGTCACTTACACATTTAATTGGGTGTTATTTTCCTTTATTGTTGGCTTCATGTGGGTCCGAGTGGCGCGCGATGAGATCCAATTAATGCAAATTGCAAAAGATCATGCAGACTTAACCTATGACTAATAAAAGTGTAGATTTTGCAAAGCAGTGGATGTTCTATCGAATCATGGCAATTGTTGTCGGATCTGTCTTAATAGTTCTTACTTTGTTTTTGATCTCTGTCCGCGGACTTGGAAATCCGGAGCCAACGTTTTATGCCGCCGCATGGACTGCACATGGATATCTTTTCCCAGTTTATGTTGTGGCAACCTTCATGCTTTCAACAAAGTTGAAGTGGTCATTCGGAAAAACTGTATTGATCATGTTGGCTGGAACAATTCCGTTCATGTCTTTTGTTACCGAACGACGAGTTGCTAACGAAGTTAAGGCTGCTTAACTACTTCCAGCGATGCTGGCCTTCGGGCTCATCAGCCCAAGAGCGCTCATCTTCAAGCGGTTCAACGTGAGTGGTTACTAGCGTATTTGGCAAAACGGCGATGATGTCAGCTTCGAGTTCCTCGGACAAGTCGTGACCTTTTTGAATCGTCCATGCCCCAGGAACTAGTACATGCATCGAAATAAATCGCTGCCGTCCGGCTTCCCGAGTCTGCAAGGCATGAAACTTAACAGTTTCACTTTCGTATTTAGTCAGCACATCGACGATCTTCAAATGATCTTCATCGGATAATGCTTTATCCATCAGACCTGCAGTACTGCTGCGCAATAAATTTACGCCAGTGATAATAATGTTCAGGCCAACGGCTAGTGCTACCACGCCGTCTAAACGATTGATTCCGGTAACCACCACCAGACCAACGCCAACAATTACACCAACTGAAGTCCAAACATCAGTTAGCAGGTGTTTACCATCAGCAATCAAAACGGGGGACCGATGCTGTTTTCCAGCTCGAAGCAGAATCAGGGCTGCACCACCATTGATCATCGCGGCAACTGTTGAAATCGTTAGCCCCCAGCCAATTTGCTCAAGTTCCCGCGGAGTAATGATTCGTTCAATTGCCGTGTAAACAATGATTAGTGCAGCCAACAGGATCATAAATCCTTCAATGGATGCTGAGAAGTATTCGGCTTTGCCTCTTCCAAAATGATGTACTGCATCGGCTGGCTTCATCGCAGTGCGAAGTGCGAATAACGCAACGACTGCGGCAACGATATTTACAGTTGACTCCAAAGCATCAGATAGCAGTCCAACTGATCCCGTGGCCCACCAGGCAGCCATTTTCATGCCAAAAACTATGACGCTAACAATGATTGACATCCAGGCAAACTTCGCCAAGTTTATTTGCAGATTAGAGGTCTGGGAGTTACTCATAGTTCATTGTGGCAGATAAGTTTTAGAAAAACGCTTTACGGTGATGATTATTCAGTGATGCCAATTTTTTGATGCAGTTTACGCAAAGACTTAGGCGCCCACCAGTTCCAATCGCCAGCAACCCGCATTAAAGCAGGAACAAGAAGACCTCTAACAATCGTTGCATCCAACATAATCGCAAATGCAATTCCCAGGCCAAGCATCTTGATACTAGTTACGCCACTTGTCATGAAGCACGCAAAGACAATTGCAATTAGCACAGCAGCAGCGGTGATAATTCGACCGGATTTTTGTAACCCGACTGTTACTGATGCTCTAGTGTCAGCTCCGTTGTCATGCTCTTCCTTAATTCTTGAAAGTAAGAACAGTTCGTAATCCATAGAAAGTCCAAAGGCAACGATTGCTACTAGGACCAAAGTTGAAGTATCGAGGGAGCCGGTAATTGTAAAGTCGCCCACTAACCACATTGCGTTACCGCTTTGGAAAACCCAGACCAGTAAGCCAAGAGTTGCCCCCAAGCTCAGTATGTTCAGAACTAGTGCCTTAAGCGGTAAGAGAATGCTGCCAGTAAAAAGAAACAGAATAATTAAGGTTGCTACCGCTAACCAGCCCAGGACAAGTGGCAAGTTATCGGAAATGCCATTTTGTGAATCAGTAAAAATTGCGGCCTGTCCACCGATTAGCGTGCCCTCTACTGGTGTTGGAATTGCGCGCAACCGGGTTATCAAATTCTTGGCATCCATGTTTCGAGATTCGGTATCGGTATAAAGCGTGATGCGATGATGGGCAGTCGAAGATGCCACACCTTGTTCTGGCGGGATAGGCGTAACGACGCTATCTTCGATAAATGAATCACTGGTAGTAGCACTAGTCACATTTGGGTCTGCCGCTAGTTCGAGTGCGTAATCGGTTACTTGCGAACTGGTTGCATCAATTGGGATAAGAACTTCAACTGGTATTTGGCTTTCAAATCGATCTCGAATCTGCGCGGATGCGATCGCTGCTGGGTTTGAAGCAGGAAGAACTCGATCGTCCACTTGGCTAAATTTCGCATCCAACGCCGGGGAGGCTAGTGCCAACAGCAAAGTAACAGTTCCAACAATCACTATGGCAGGGCGCTTCATGACAGCATTGGCAAGCCATGACCAGGCGCCGGATTCCTTTGGCTTTAGATCACCGCGACGAATTTTGAATTTGTCAACGTTGTGTCCAAGTAATGCAAGCACAGCTGGCAACGCAATCATCGAGGCCAAGACTGCAAACAGCACGACACTAACGCCTGCATAAGCAAAAGACTTCAAGAAATACTGCGGGAACAAAAGCATTGAAGCAAGTACTAGCGCCACAGTTAAGCCGGAGAAGAATACGGTGCGACCTGCAGTTGCGACAGTTTTTACCACCGAAGCAGCTACATCATTCGTACGATCGAGTTCCTCTCGGAAGCGATTAACTGTCAATAAGGCATAATCAATACCTAACCCAAGACCCAATCCGGTAATTAGATTCAAGGCAAAAACTGAAACATCCGTAAATTG
>JBIIFI010000111.1:0-4308 GCA_044237405.1 Candidatus Nanopelagicales bacterium
GTTTAAAAGTGGCGGAACAACGCGCTTGACGGCTTGCGGCAACACAACGTGGCGCATAGTTTGTGATGAAGTCAGTCCAAGCGAACGCGCAGCGGCGCGCTGACTTGGGTGAATCGACAAAATACCACTGCGTAGCACTTCAGCAACATATGCCGAATAAGTAAGTACGACAGCAGTAGTTCCCAGGATTAGCACGCTATTTGTGAGTCCTTCGATTCGAAGGGCAGGTACGCCGAAGCCAACTAATAAAATAACTAACAACAATGGAACGCCACGGAATACATCTACATATGCAGTAGCCAAAATCCGAAACGGAGTTAACGCGGCCGAGCGAGAAGTTCGCAGCAGGGCCAAGGTCATGGCGAAAATGCTAATAAGAATTGAGGCGATAATCGTGAGCTTGATGTTTACTACTAAGCCTTTAGCAACCGCTCCTAGGACTTCACCACCATAAGACCAATCAAAAAAAGTTTCTTTAACAACTTGCCATCCCGGCGAAGTCACAATCAAAGTAATGAGCGCGCCGATTACTATTACCGACGAGATGGTGGCAATTAAGGCCTTCTTGCGACCAATGGCTTTGCGCGAAATTTGCCGTTGTAGTTCGCGGTCACTTGGCACCCACGACAAAGCCCGACCCGAATCATCTCGGGTCGGGCTGTCGTTATTCATGATCTAACTAAACCAGATCTAGTTAAGAACTGGTGCTCCTGCTTCAGTTGAAAGCCACTTTGCAGTGATTTCATCTAGTTCGCCACTGGCGCGGATAGCATCTACAGCCTGTGAAACACAGGATGTGATTGGGCTGTCCTTGGCTAGCAACAAACCGAAGTTGTCGCCATCGCCAGTTGATGGAAGCTGACCAACGATGATGCCACCTTCAACTTCAACACCGGATAGGTAGAAGGCGGTTGGAAGGTCAACGACGATACCGTCAATCTGACCATTCTTAAGCGCAGCTACTGCAGCAGCGTTGTCATTGAACGCCTGTGGTTCGGAACCGAACACAGCTGAGATCGCATCTAGTGATGTGGTTCCAACACCAGCGCCTAGCTTGGCACCCTTAAGTTCTTCGATGGTTGTCTTACCTTCGATTGGGCTACCTGTGTAGGAAACGATTGCTTGTGGTGCTGAGTAGTAAGGGCTTGAGAAATCAACGGCTGCTTTACGCTCTTCGGTAATCGAGAACTGTTGCAAGTTGAAATCGAAGTCCTTTGCACCTGGGGTGATTGCGCCATCAAATGTGGTGCGAACCCAAGTTACATCTGTAGCTGCAAAGCCAAGTTCGGTTGCAACTGCATAGGCAACTGCGGCCTCAAAACCTTCGCCTGATTCAGGGGCATCGTCGATGACCCATGGGTAGTAAGCAGGTTCGCCAGTTGCGATTGCAAGCTTTCCGGTTGTAAGTGTCTGCAAGCTTTCTGGGCTGCAAGGGTTAGCTGCTGCGGTTTCAACTGGTGTTGTCGGCGCTGCAGATTCTGCGGTTTCTGTTGACGATGAGCACGCAGTTAAAAGCAGCGCGGATGCTGCTACTAATGCAATGCCAAATCGACGTGTTGATGCGTTTTTCACGCTTGTCTCCTTGATACTTCAGGTGGCATGAGTAAACGGTTGTTCACCCATGTTGGGCCCTGTTATGGACCCGCGCTTGCCGTTTTCACGGCCAGGTCCTCATCCGGGGGCACCCCATCGCGGTCTGCAAGGGTTGTCGGATAGCTAGCCGGGACTTAGTGCTATCACTCTTGACCTGTCTAAAGAATAGCAACGATTTCGAAGTATGAAAACTTGAGACTAAACATGAAACAATCAAGGCATGTCAAACCCCGTATTCATTGAAGCAATGCAAAGCGCGCTAGCACTAGCTGCAAAAGCTTCGCAACAGGGTGATGTTCCAGTTGGTGCTGTAGTACTAAATAGTGCTGGCGAAATTGTGGGACAGGGCTTTAACAATCGCGAGATTGATCATGACCCAATGAGTCATGCGGAAGTTATTGCGCTTCGCGATGCGGCCTCTGCAAACGGTTCTTGGAGATTGGACGATCACACTTTGGTTGTGACGCTAGAGCCTTGCACTATGTGTGCTGGCGCTGCGGTTCAAGCCCGAGTTGCTCGGATTGTTTTTGGCGCTTTTGACGAGAAGGCGGGAGCAGTGGGATCGCTGTGGGATGTCGTGCGCGATCGTCGATTGCCACATCGACCTGAGGTTGTATCGGGAATTTTGGCCGATGAATGTGGCGCGATTTTGAGTGAGTTTTTTAAAGCGCAGCGCTGATTACACGATTTCTATTGCCTGCAATAACCAAGTAATCTTAATCTCGGTATCGTGTCCGAGCGGCCGAAGGTGCAACTCTCGAAAAGTTGTGTGCGTGCAAACGCACCGTGGGTTCAAATCCCACCGATACCGCCATGAAAAATCCCTTGACCTTCAGGTCAAAGGATTTTTTGTTTTGTATCGCCGGGATTTGGGAGGAGCTTGCGCCAGCAAGCGACGGGTCCCACCGATACCGCCATTGCAGTTCATTCAGTGATGGTTGTTTGATCCACGTTGAAGTACTGCTCGATCGCTGGAAAACCTATTATGAACATAAATAACGCTAGCCCCACTAACAGCAAAATTGAAAAGAAAGTTTTTGACACCTTGCCACCCGGAAGCTTTTTCCAAATCCATGAATACATCTCTTAAGCCGCGCCTTCTTGATTGGCGGTAATCGCCTCTGGGGTCTCTTCAATTGGCAAGACTGCAGTCAATTGTCCCCACCAAATCCAGCGATGTGTTGAGCCCCAGCGCGGATCACAAGTAGTGATTGTGATGACTTCCGAAACTCCCGTTCGGTTAACAATTCCAGCTGGATTGTCATCTAGCACCCATATTTCATCAGGTTCAACTATTGCATCTAGGACCAATTTGTAGACATACCAATTTTCTGAAGTTTTGATAATTACTTCATCATCTTGTTGGAGTTGATCGATGTATGCCAATGGTTCGCCATAGGTGGATCGATGGCCCGCTAACGCAAAGTTGCCGGCCTCCCCTGGCATTTCTGATTCTGGATAGTGACCCATGCCTGCTTTGAGATCATCCGCTGCAACTCCATGCGTGATGGGGAGTTCCCAAACTTTATCCTTGAGGCGCGGAATGTAAATCAATGAGAAACCTTTATGCAGTTCTGGTGGCGCCGATGGGGACTCAGTCCACTTCAATTCAACTTCTGCTTTTACCTCAGCGCTAATTTGCTGAGACACATACATTGACCACACTGTTTGATAGCCCGCATACAAGATCGCAAAAATCGCAAACGTTATTAAGAGATCAGAAATTGCAAGTAGTAATTTTGAGGATTTTTGCGGTCTCTGAATTACTACTTGGATCGCAGGCTCTGGTTCTGGTTCTGGTTCTGGTTCTGGTTCTGGTTCTGGTTCTGGTTCTGGTTCTGGTTCTGGTTCTGGTAAGGATGCAACCACGGCAACTTCCGGTAATTCGACAGGTAAGTCTGGCGTGTCGAGCAATTCTTCAGATTCAGCCGGGGCATCTGACGCCTCTTCGGATACCTCTATATAAGGAGTAGAAGCAACGGTGGCCGATACGGCCGGAACAGGCGGTTTCACCGGCTCATCGGTAATTGAATTAAGGATCTTTTGAACATCAACTTCTTGTTTTGCATCCCGATAAATTGGCTCTGCTTTGGGTGTCACTACCGTTCCTGGTCGCGGTTGAAAAGCAGCAATTCCATTTTCGGTAGCCACAACTAGGATTCGGTTGGAAAAAGTTTGTGCCCTTATGAATTTGCGCCAAAGAGCCACATCAACCGTGGCCCCTTGAGCTAACTCGCCTAGCAGTAACCGTTGACCTTCCGGAAGGATCACAACATGCGGCCCACCAAAACGCGGCCAGTTGGAAACAACTGAAACTTCATCTTGTTTGAATAGACCAGGTTCATTTGTTTCAGATATATAGTCAGCCCTGGGGATTCCTTGCTTTTGACCGTTGCTGTCTAGGTATAGAGAGTGGTCAGGATGGCCTGGGATGCGAACCGTGGCCAAAACTCGCAAATCAGAACGTAACGGAACTGAGTTTGGATCAAATTGAATTTCGTTGAATGCCATGCGTTACTCCTGGCCATATTCAACTACAGGCTTATTGCCTTTCACAGTCGTTTGCGACCAGCTGCCCGCAACCCACCAGCTCCCGCGATGGCCACTAGCCCAAGCAGTAACAATAGATCTGGGCGATGACCACCGGTATCAGCCAAACCAGGTTTCTTGGTTGTTGGCTTGGTCTTAGCAGCTTCCTTGACGGTGATGATGATG
>JBIIFI010000112.1:0-4289 GCA_044237405.1 Candidatus Nanopelagicales bacterium
AGAAGCAATTGGCCAATGGGCTGTTGAAAAAGGTATCTGGGTTATAACCGACGAAATCTACGAACACTTGGTTTATGGTGATGCAGAATTTTCATCCATGCCAGTTCTTGTTCCTGAACTCGCAGATAAGTGCATCATAGTAAATGGTGTGGCAAAAACTTATGCGATGACCGGTTGGCGAGTGGGCTGGATGATCGGTCCTAACGACATTGTTAAAGCAGCGACTAACTTGCAATCTCACGCCACTTCGAATGTCGCTAACGTTTCCCAGATAGCGGCACTGGCTGCAGTATCTGGAGATTTATCAGCGGTTCATGAAATGAGAATTGCATTTGATCGACGACGACAATTGATCACCAAAATGCTCAATGAAATTGAAGGAGTCAATTGCCCTGAACCAGAAGGTGCTTTCTATGTTTATCCTTCAGTTAAGAATATTTTGGGACGCGAGATTCGCGGCAAAGTACCAACTACTTCGGCTGAGCTATCCGCGTTGATCTTGGATGAAGTTGAAGTTGCTGTTGTGCCTGGTGAAGCATTTGGAACACCCGGATACATTCGATTGTCTTACGCATTAGGTGACGACGATTTAATTGAAGGTATCTCTCGAGTTCAAGACTTGCTGAAATAAAGCATCGAGCGGCGTTACTAAGCTGCCCGACGTAGTAACTTCTTTCGAGGTTTTACAAGTTCTAAAACCACATTCTCGCTTTGTCGATGCTGCTCAATGGTCTTAGCCAGCTTCTCAAATTGTTTTGCGATTTCGTGTTTGGGATTTTGTTTACCAATAAATGAATTGCTCATTAATGCTCTTTGCGACGCTTCCCAGTCAAACGGAATGACCGTGATAGATCCGATTCCAGTGTGTCGAGATACTGCCGAACAAACATCCCGAGCGTGTGTCTCTGAGGAAACTCCCCACAACACCACATGAACATCGCTCTTAGAAAATAGTTCATGGAACTCGAGGTAACCGCGCACCAATCGAGCCAAGCCAACCGAATCAGCTCTCGCACAAATAATTGTTACTTGCGCTGACTCCAAAGCAGTCAATGCAGTTGCGTGACGTCTTGGCAGAGAAGTTTCGTGCATCAAACTGTGATCTAATTCCAAGATTGGTCCCACATCAGAGATGACAAACTCGTATTGTTGCTTGGCTCTGAGCCAGAGTTCTCGAAGCGCTGGAACTCTTAAATCTGTCCAACGAGAAACTCGAGGCAATCCTGGGACCACCGACAATCCAGGTTCAAGTTCTGGCAGTAGGTCAAGATCATGTTGCGTTAACTCGGATCGCTTTTCCAGCGAGCGACAAACTTCAAGGATGCTATTCAAGTTTGGCTCATAACCTAATTCTTGATCCAGCGATGGTCCGTAGGTATCTGCATCAATCATGATGCTAGATCCAAAGTGTTTAGCTAGGTGCCAACCAAGTTCCTTGGTAGTTACAGTGCGACCACAAGATCCGCCGAATCCTGCAACAGCTATGTGTAAGCCTTTTGCTGGTGTTACTGCTTTAGGGACTTGCGCCTCGCCACTCAAATACTCCGCAACCATTTTGACTAATGACGTCGGATTAGTTGAATCCAACGAGATGCAGTGCGCGACTCCAAAATCATTCCAAAAATCTTGATTACTGGTAATTGCAATCAAGGGGATGTCGCCTAATTCTACTAACAAGTCTTGATCAATGCGTGGTGTTGCATCAGTAACAATTACGCCTTGGCAATCTATTACTTGGATCGCGGCTCTGACATCAACTCCATCAACGCATCTGCGCGCCACATTCAATCCGAACATGGGATGTCCGAGGCCACTAACGAATTGCGATTCCCATTCAACTAATCCAAGAGCAACGATGATGTTTTTCATGGTGTGTCACCAGAATTTGGAATCGCCACAAGATCGATCACGCCATCACGCATTGCCTGCACTAACGTTTGCACTTGGTCGGTGGAAACCATCACAGTGACTGAAGTATCCATTCCAACATCGATGTAGTCGGGAACTGTATCAACAACCGCACCAGCGATGATTAGTGCTGAAGGTCCGGGTAAGGCGACACCATCTACTGACGGCGTCATCCAAATATCAACTTTGCCACCATGTGCAATTGACGGTAAGTGCCCAGCAGAAATTGGAATGCTGACTACCCGGCTATCGCTTGCAAAGCTACTGCTGACCGCTTGTACTGAAACCAGATCTCCCGCGAACAAATCCGTGACTGCAACTTTGCCCACGGCATCACTAGGCATCTCCAGCAAGTTCTGGGTCGAAGGCACAGCAACCTGAGCTGCCGACACATCTGCTTCGGTTATCAACGATCCTCTTGCAATGTCAGTTGTTAGCACTACGGCAAAGACCCGAGCTGAGGCATTGCTCATAGCCAACTGGCCGAGAATCATCGCCACCAGTACGAATGCAATTCCGACCCACAACCTAGGGTCTTTTACTTTGTTATTTGATTGTGCTGTGAATTGCTTTGGCTTTACCTGATTAGTGCGAAGTGGAATTGCCATTTCATCCCCCAAACTTTTTGTCATAGTGCCACATCCAAAACAAAATGGAAATGCCGAGTGCGATGCTGTGGAAAACTTTTCGCCATTATCTTGGTCACGCGAGATGATTGAGAAATGCCAAGTAGATTTCTAACACTTAGTGATGTTGCCGAGTTGCTCAACATTGCGCCAGCTCAGGTCTATACCTTGGTACGCAACGGTGAACTTGCGGCAATAAAAATAGGTGCAAGGGGTCAATGGCGAATTGAAGATCGCGTCCTTGAAAAATACATTTCTGATCTATACCTAACTACTGCCGAATTCGTAGCTCAAAATCCTCGCTAGCTAGCACTGCCGAATTCCGCAATACGGCCAGCGATAATGGCCTTCATAGGTAATGTAAAAATCTCGCCATTCGAATCAATGTCAATTGCATCGAATCCGGTTCGCAAACAGTAGCCATTTATGCTCTGGTTTCCATTGAGGTACCAAGTGCCCAATGCTCTTCGATCTGATATTTCATGAAACCAAACATTATTTAGCCAATTGCTCTCCTCTGGATTTATTGACTCAATTGCCCGAACGTTTAACTCCAATACCGAAGTGACGTAATCCGAATTAACGAAATATTGATACCTAGAGCTACTGAGGATAAGAAATGGATTAGCCAAATGAGAGACCTCTGCCTGAACCACTGGCAGCTGGGTATGCGGGATCCGAATTTCAATTTGGCCCGAAGTGTTTCGCAGCCTGTCTAGCCAAGAAATGTGGGAGTGCTCAAACCGCACTGTCTCCATTACTTCATAAGCCAAATCCAGCCGTTCTTCGCAAGCTATTTGATCTAATGCTTGACCGAGAACTCGGTTCAGCTCGGTGATGACCGAAGAGGCTGAGGGTTCAATCGGGTCATATGCCAATTCCGGCGATTCATTCATGAGTTAATTTCAATGGATATCTCTGGTCAAGCCCCAGCCATACCTTCGGCTGTGGATAACTTTCAAAAGATTTCCACAGAAACCCCCAAATCACTAAGAGGCATTGACAAGCAGCGACAAGGAAATTAAAAAGTTTGTATTGGATTTTTTGGGGAATAAAAAATCCATGCGGCACTAGCAAGCACATGCAAGGGGTTGAAATGCATGTCAAGGCCGTAAACGAGATTTGTTTCGGGGGGAACAATGAATGCAATAATCTATGCGCTGCCAGTACCTGGCGCCCATAAGTATCAGCAAGCAAACATAATAAATCTGCCAGTTCGCACTAAGTATGGACTCCAAGAAACACTGCCGTTTGAATGGCCAACTGATGGCGCAAATGCCCTTAAGTACTTGCCGCCGCGGATGGCCGAAAATCGTCCAGACAGCTTTGAGCCACAAGCCACCGCTCGAATAGACCTGCCATCAGCACAACAATGGTCGATGCGTCTTGTGCACGCTCTGGTTGAAGTCGTCAATGGCTCGCGACCACTCGCGCAATTGAACCGGTGGGTAACTCCAGAAGTTTTGGGGCAAATTCAAGGACATGTGACTCGAAATAAGCTGCCTCGTCTTGGAGTGCGCAGTATCAACGTGCATGAGACTGATGATGGTGTTGCCGAAGTTAGCTCAGTTTTTGGAACGCCAAACCGATCATTTGCTTTGGCATTGCGACTGGAAGGTCTAGATGGGCGTTGGCGAGCCACAAGTCTAGAAGTTGCGTTGCCGAACTAACCTGCCAGGCCGTGGCACTTCTTGAACTTGTTGCCTGAACCACATGGGCAAGGTTCATTTCGTCCCACGTTTGCGTAGGCATCAT
>JBIIFI010000113.1:0-4271 GCA_044237405.1 Candidatus Nanopelagicales bacterium
GCCGGCATCAAAAAATCTACCACCATCACTAAATGAATCAGGAGTTACATTTAAAACGCCCATGACTAAAGTGCGATCTAGTGAACTTAGATTCTTGGGCAAACCATTTGGATGCAACATGGAAATTACTTTCCGTTGATTAACGACATCGCTTCAACGCGAGTAGCTGGATCTCGCAATTGACCGCGCACTACCGATGTCAAAGTTGTAGAACCAGGCTTACGAATCCCTCGCATTGACATACACAAATGTTCGCATTCGATTACCACGATGGCACCTCGTGCACCCAAAATATCTGTCATCGCATCTGCGATTTGAGTAGTTAAGCGCTCTTGCACTTGTGGCCGACGCGAGTACATGTCAACTACCCGAGCAATTTTCGAAAGTCCGGTGATCTTGCCGTCTTCGCCCGGAATGTAACCCACATGTCCAACCCCATGAAAAGGTAACAGGTGGTGTTCGCAGGTTGAGTAAATTGGAATATCTCTGACTACTACAAGTTCATCGTGTCCCAAGGAAAATGTTGTAGTCAGAACTTCTTGAGCGGTTTGATGTAGGCCGCCAAAAATCTCAGCATAAGACTTAGCAACCCGAGCTGGTGTTTGGGCTAAGCCCTCGCGGTCAGGGTTTTCCCCGATGCCAATCAGCAACTCCCGAATAGCCGCCTCGACGCGTTTGGCATCAAATGGACGCTGCGCGGGCGGTTCTTGTAGGTGCTCGATTGGATCGATGCTCACGCTTGGACCTGGGGCGTTTCTGGGGCCTCTGGTTCCGCTTCGGCAACTGGTGGCTTAGGGCCAAATGCGTTGGTTAAAGCTAGCGGTGGCACATCAACTGGTGGGCGATCACTCGGTGACCGACGAGCAGATCCAGTCCATGCAGGTCGACCAGGTCGACGATTTAGCGGCTGGAAAATGCGCTCGATCTCTTCGCGGTTAAGGGTCTCTTTTTCTAGCAGCTCTACAACTAATGCATCTAAAACATCGCGATTTTCTGCCAAGATTTCGTAAGCTTCGTGATGTGCCACATCGATAAAGGCACGCACCTCTTCATCGATTGCTGATGCAACTTCCTCTGAATACTCTCGGCCATGTCCCATATCTCGACCCATAAAGACTTCTCCGGATTCGGCGCCATATTTAATTGCGCCGAGTCGCTCAGTCATACCAAACTGCATAACCATTTTGCGAGCTACTGAGGTTGCTTTTTCAATGTCATTACTTGCACCAGTTGTCGGATCGTGGAAAACCATTTCCTCAGCAGCGCGACCGCCAAGCATGTAAGCAAGTTGGTCTTGCATTTCGCTTCTGGTAGTTGAGTACTTATCGTTTTCTGGCAAAACCATGGTGTATCCAAGTGCGCGGCCACGAGGCAAAATTGTTACCTTGTGTACCGGATCAGTATTTGGCAATGCTGCCGCAACCAAAGCGTGACCACCTTCGTGATATGCCGTGATCAAGCGTTCGTGTTCACCCATGACGCGAGTACGTTTTTGTGGTCCACCAATAACACGATCAATTGCTTCATCAAGTGTTGCATTAGAAATCAATTTTTGATCTGTGCGCGCTGTCAATAACGCCGCTTCATTCAAAACGTTTGCTAAGTCTGCACCTGAGAACCCTGGCGTACGACGAGCCACTGCAGTTAGATCAACATCTTCTGCGATTGGCTTACCCTTGGCATGAACTGCAAGCACATCGCGTCGTCCCAATAGATCAGGAACGTCAATCGCAATCTGACGATCGAATCTACCCGGACGAAGCAAGGCTGGATCTAGGATGTCTGGGCGGTTAGTTGCTGCGATCAGAATTACGCCGGTGTTGCCGTCAAAGCCATCCATTTCAACCAGCATTTGGTTGAGTGTTTGCTCACGTTCATCGTGGCCACCACCCATACCTGCACCACGATGACGACCGACTGCATCAATTTCATCAATGAATATGATTGCTGGTGCATTTGCTTTTGCCTGCTCAAATAAATCGCGCACTCGGCTTGCGCCAACGCCGACGAACATTTCTACAAAGTCAGATCCGGAAATTGAAAAGAATGGAGCACCGGCTTCGCCGGCAACTGCGCGCGCTAACAAAGTTTTACCGGTTCCTGGCGGACCATAAAGTAAAACGCCCTTAGGAATCTTTGCACCTAGTGCTTGGAACTTAGCTGGCTCTTGCAAGAACTCTTTAATTTCCTCGAGTTCTTGTACTGCTTCGTCAGCACCTGCAACATCAGCAAAAGTAGTTTGTGGCATATCTTTGGTGATCATCTTGGCTCGGGACTTACCAAACTGCATTACTTTGCCGCCGCCTTGCATTTGTCCCATGAAATAGAACAACAGGCCAAGGATCAAAATGATTGGCAGCACAGAAGCTAGCAAGCTAACAAAGAATGATTGCTTTGGCACAACTATGTTGTAGCCATCTGGCAAGTTTCCTTTGGCTTTTTCTGACTTCAACAAGTCAACTAGGTCAGTCCCCTGACCTGCAATGTAGTTGGCGGTTTCTTTTGAATCATCAGTTAGCGTGATGTTGATTAACTGGTCTTTATCTACCAAAGTTACGGACTTGGCGCGGCCTTGCTGAATGTCGTCAACAACTTTCCAGGTGTCTACCTTTTCGGCAGCACTGCTTCCACTCACAGTGTTGGTGCCGATCAGCAACGCCATTACGGCGAGCAAGATCCAAGTGAGTGGAGAACGTAAAAGTGACTTAATTTTCATACTGCGGTGACCAACGCCCTTTAATTTCGCGTATTTGTTTGAATCTTTACGGTACTACCCAATGGCCCTGACCGCTAAACTCATGGACAAAACTGTGGACCTGTTCGCTCTTAGCGACATTCCCTTAACCCTAAATACCCAGACTTAGCAGGGTTTTCCCTATTGTGGAAGTGTGATCTTTAAGTCTGTCCTGGATGAGCGTCCCTACCCTGCTTTAACTATCGCAAGTGAGGAATGGGGTGCCTTGGCTCCTCGGCAAATTAAGCTCGCCGATTTGTCAACGATTCGAAGCACTTTGGACCTAAACGCCTTACTAGCTAGTGACTCCACATTCTTTGGTGATCTCTTTGCTCATGTGGTGCGCTGGAATGGCCAACTGTATTTAGAGGATGGTTTGCACCGGGCGGTGAGAGCGGTGCTGCAAGGTCGAACTTCATTACACGCTCGAGTAATCGATCACCCAGGCGCTTAAAGTCTGCCAGCCTCATGAACTCGGCGAAGAAAATCTTTTGTCTCGTCTTGCTGCGGCGCTGAAATAACTTGGGATGCTGGTCCGCGTTCCACAATGTTTCCATCCTTTAGGAAGCACACCTCATCGGCAACCTGGGTAGCAAATCCCATTTCATGAGTTGCCAGAACCATAGCCATGCCGTCAGCTTTAAGATCGCGCACGATCGACAACACTTCATTAACTAAAACTGGATCCAGTGCAGAAGTGACTTCGTCAAGTAATAGTAAGCGCGGCTTCACGGCAATTGATCTAATAATGGCAACACGTTGTTGCTGGCCACCACTTAGGCGATCTGGGTACTGATCGGCCTTGTCTGCTAAATCAAATCGGTGTAGCAAAGTCATCGCTTCTTCGCGAGCTTGCTCTTTTGATATCTTGTGCACTCGAACTGGCGACAACATGATGTTATCTATCACGCTCATGTGAGGGAACAAATTGAAAGATTGAAAAACCATTCCTAAATTTTTACGGACTTCATCGACATTGATTTCAGGATCGGAAATTTCTCTACCGTCGAGAAAAATTGAACCGTCGTCAATGGTGTCAAGTAAATTTATGCAGCGAAGCAAAGTTGATTTGCCAGAGCCTGAGGCTCCAATCAAAACCATCGCAGTATGGTCTGGAACTGTTAGCGATAAATCGTGAAGTACTAAGTTCTCTTCGAAACTTTTACGCAGATTTCTAACTTCTAGTACGTTCATGCTGCGCCCTGCGCATTCTGTCGCTTAATTGATCTAGCTAATACGCGATCGGTATATCTTGTCAACGGAATCGTGATGAGTAGGAACAAAATTGCTGCTGTTACATATGGTGTGTAGTTGAAAGTTCGCGAGCTGGCGATTTGTGCTGCGCGCACTGCGTCTGTGACACCCAGAATTGAAACTAAACCAGTGTCTTTGATTAGCGCAACTAAGTCGTTTAAAAGTGGCGGAACAACGCGCTTGACGGCTTGCGGCAACACAACGTGGCGCATAGTTTGTGATGAAGTCAGTCCAAGCGAACGCGCAGCGGCGCGCTGACTTGGGTGAATCGACAAAATACCGC
>JBIIFI010000151.1:0-3552 GCA_044237405.1 Candidatus Nanopelagicales bacterium
TAATGCAACTCCGTAGTTAACGGCTTTACGTGGATTCAATTCTTCTTTTTCAAACTTTTTATTCTTGATGGTTATGGTGCCATCGCTGTGCTCAAGTGCGCCAAATAATGCGTAAGGGACTTGGTCATGTCCAGCGCCCATCAAACCAGTCATGCCTAGGACTTCGCCGCGACGAAGTGTGATATTGAGTTTAGGGATTGAGCCAGCTGCCATGTTCTTGGTTTGCAGCACAATTTCTTTTGAAGGTGTTGGCACATGATCTGGATAAAACGCATTTAGTGACTGTCCCAAAATCATTGAGACCAAGTCCGCTTCTTTTGTTTCCCGAGTATTGACCGTGGCAACTTTGCGACCATCGCGCAAGACAGAGATGCGATCAGTTAAGGACAAGATTTCATCGGTGCGGTGGCTAATGAAAACTACGCCAGTTCCCTGTCGGGTTACTTTCTTTACGGCATCGAATAGTTTGTCAACGGATTCACTTGGCAAGTATGCAGTTGGCTCATCGAGAACTAGGACGTGGCCTTCTGGGTTAGTTGCAATTTCACGAATGGCGCGAGCAATTGCAACGATGGCTCGATCTACTGGTGGCAGCGCGCCAACGGGTGTTAATGGATCCCATTTCAAACCAAACTGGGAAAGCTGGTAGGCAACGGCACTTTTTTCATCGGCCCACGGAATTTTTGAAAAGCCGCGGCGGCGCCAAGTTCCTAACCGCAAGTTTTCTAAGATGCTAAATGCTGGAACTAAACCTAAGTCTTGATGAACAAACACCATGCCCAGATGAGCGGCATCACTACCGCGCAGTGGAAGTTCAATATTTTCCCCGCGCAGTTTTAGCTTGGTGCCACGATCCGGATCATGAAAACCACTTAAGACTTTAATGAGAGTTGATTTACCAGAACCATTTCGGCCAACTAAGCCATGAATCTCGCCAGGCCTTACGTCAAAATCTACGTTGATAAGGGCTTTGGTGGGTCCAAAAGTCTTGGAAAGATTGGTGAACTCAAGGACTGGGCGAATGCCACTGTCTTCGGTCACGGTAATCTCCTGCGCTCAAAATTTGTTTCTTGCGTTTTGTTTATTGTTTTAAGTTCGAACTATAAGAGTGTGACTGGTTGAAGCCATTTCTGACTTCAACCAGTCACAATTACTTAACTACTAGCTAGCGGCCCAGTACTTTGCGAATTCTGCTGCAAAGTCAATGCCGTACCAGTTAACAGAGTTCTCTACAGAAGGATCGATTGAACCAATGTTGGATTCATCGAATACCTTGCAGGTGATTCCGTAGTTTTCAGGAACAGCGTTTCCGGTCAGGATACGAAGGCCTGCATCTGCAGTTGCGTAGGAGAACCAGTCATTTGGACAACCAACATCCATCTTTACTGAACCAGTTCCAATGCCCTTGGCAACGTCAGGTGTCATGTTGAATGACGACTGAATTGCGGTTGAACCTGCAGCGGATAGACCAGCGCCAGTGGCGAAGGACATACCGTCATAGATTGGCATTAGGTGAGTGATGCTTGGATCTGCTGTTACAGCATTCTTCGCAACACCATCTAGAGTTCCATCGAACCAAGATGCAAGAGGTGCATCTAGGTATGTAACTGCTGAATCTGCACAATTCTCAGCAACGCGTGCTTTGATTGTTTCGATCATGATTGGGCTGGAGGCTTGGCCTTCAGAACCCCAAACAACTGCGTTACCGGCGCCTGCACCAGTTACACAGAACCAGTCAGCCATCAAGCTGGCTGCAAGTGTGTAATCAAATGATGGGTCAGCAGCGATACCAGCAGCAACTGGAACACCTGGTGCTGCGGTCTGGTTGGTTGTCATTACTGGAATGTCACCGATTACATCTAGCGGAATAAGTCCAGCTGGAACTGCGTTAGTGATGATCAAGTCAACACCTTCGGTTACAGCTTGCTCGAAGAACTTAGGTAGTGGCTCGATAACGCCACCAGCGTCGCTTGTCTGTGTGACAACTACGCCCTTTGACTCAAGACCGGCTTTGATTGTGTTGGTCCACTGTGCTAGCACTGGAATCTGGTCGTTGATCGAAATCATTGCAACCTTCTTGCCAGATGCGCCCGAGGCATCAAACGCTTCGCCTGGGTAAGCAAATGTCAATGAGGCAGCTAGGGCTGCATCGTATGCTGCCTTTGCTGTTGCAATGCCATCAACTTCCGCAGGTGCGCTCGCTGCTTCGGTAGGTGCTACTGTTTCTGCTGCTTCTTCAGACGAGCCTGAGCAACCGCTCAAAACTAGTCCTGCAGCAAGCGCAGCGGCGATAAAGCCATAACGCTTTTTTGTTTGTGCGTGCATTAGACGTACCTTTCCCGTGGTTTTGATTCAGTCACTCGACCGCGACCGAAGGTTGGATGCCACAGTGGCTACAAGCACGCCGATAACAAGCGCGAGTCCGTAGAACACGTCAGTAATCCAAACCTCGAAACCCTTGAGCTGTAGGCCCGTGATTCCGGTTTCGAGGAAATATACAGCTACAACTGTTCCCCAGACGTTAAACCGTCCAGGTCGAATTGCAGTTGAACCAAGGAATGCTGCCGCAAAAGCTGGCAACACATATGACTTGCCGATGCTGGACTGAGCCGCACCGCCAATATTTAGCACCATGGCGCCAGCAAGAGCTGCCATAGTTGAGCAAGTAATCAAAGAAATGTAGCGGTATGAGTTTGTGCGAATGCCAGCAAGGCGGGCAACTTCGCGACCTTGTCCAACGAAATAAAGTTGTCGGCCAATTGGAGTGTGTTCCAAGATGTACCAAGCGATAAAAGCAAGGATCAGCATGAACCAGAACGCAGCGTAGAAACCAAAGATTCTGGTTTTGACTAACGCAACAAAAGAAAAGGTCTGCACACTAAGTGTTGTGTTACCTGCGACACCGCTGACAATTCCGCCTAAGGCAGTTCCGGTGCCGAGGGTTACCACCAATGATGGAATTTTTCCTTTAACGCTGAGCAAGCCGTTGATTAATCCGAACACGGCGGCAAAGACCAACGCAATCAAAATTGCAACCGGCAGCGACATTCCATGCTCAGTTGCCAGCCACGCTGGAATTGCAGCGCCTAGGGAAACTGCGCCACCAATTGACAAATCAAATTCGCCAGCGGATAACGCAAATACCAAGCCAAGGGTCAACAAAACTGTTGCCGCTTTTTGATTTGCAATTGAAGTTACGTTTTGCCAGGTTGGGAAAACTTCTGGGAGCAAGAAACTAAAGATCAGGAAAAGCACAGCCCAAGCAACGAGAATTGCGTATGCCTGGATTCGATAACTCGTAGAGACAGCTGCGCTGGTGTTGTCCTTACCGCTCTTACGGCGCAGGCCTAACCGACGTAACGAAACGGTTTGTGACACTTAATCTCCCAATTCCAACTGATAAGGATATCCCGAAAGATGCCTACAGATGAGTGTAAGTCTGGAGCAATTTCACCGCTAGTGCAGGAGAAATACAGAACTTTGTATACAACATTCAGGTAACAGCATTTAAAAGGTAGGACCATTTAGCAACGCAATCTCGATATTCTGCCT
>JBIIFI010000115.1:0-4135 GCA_044237405.1 Candidatus Nanopelagicales bacterium
TGCGAATTCTGCCGAGTGTGGTTTACACCGCACCTGGTGGTCAAGCTGAACTTTTTGGACTTTATTTTGCTAGCGCTGGACAGCACGCCGAACATCGCTTGTTTGTCGATCACAGTGAAGCGAATTGCCGAAGCAATGTGGTTTACAAGGGTGCGTTAGACGGTGCAGATGCCCACACAGTTTGGGTTGGTGATGTGCTAATCCGGGCTAATGCAGTCGGTACTGACACCTACGAAATCAATCGCAATTTAGTTCTAAGCGGCGGTGGTCGGGCAGACTCAGTCCCTAACCTCGAGATCGAGACTGGCGAAATTGTCGGAGCTGGGCACGCAAGTACAACGGGTCGTTTTGACGACGAACAATTGTTTTACTTACAGTCGCGCGGAATTACTCCGGACGAAGCACGCAGGCTAGTGCTTCGTGGCTTCTTCGAAGATTTGCTTGGCCAAATAGGAGTGCCAGAAATCAACGATCGGGTGCGCACCAGTATCGAAACGCGTCTTGGTGGTCATATCTAATGTCCACAATGTTTGAAACCGTACGCCTTTCGAGCTTGCACGACCGCAAGCCCGTAAAGGTTTCAGTAGATGGCGAGGATGTGTTACTCGCAAAAGTTGACGATGCCGTATTTGCGGTTAGTGACATTTGCACACATTCAGAAGTGTCACTTTCCGAAGGAGACATAGAAGGCTGTTCGATCGAGTGCTGGCTGCACGGATCATCCTTTGACCTTAGAACCGGTGCTGCTTCTGGGCCACCAGCCACATCAGATCTGCAAACCTACAAAGTTGTAATCGAAGAAAACCAAACAGATCCAATGATTTTTGTATCACTATCCGAAAGCGCGAGGAGTTAGTCATGTCAGTAATTGAAATTAAGGGTTTGACCGTAGAAGTTAGTACTGAAGATGGACCTAAGGAAATTCTTCGAGGAGTGGACTTAACCGTAAAAGCTGGCGAGGTCCATGCGCTGATGGGACCAAACGGATCAGGAAAATCAACTTTGGCTTACGCGATCGCAGGTCATCCTAAGTATGCGATCACCGGTGGCCAGGTAACGCTAGATGGTCAAGATGTGCTTGCGATGTCAGTGGATGAGCGCGCTCGCGCTGGTCTGTTCTTGGCTATGCAGTACCCAGTTGAAGTTCCAGGCGTGTCGATTTCGAATTTCTTGCGCACTTCGATCACGGCAATCCGTGGCGAAGCGCCAAACTTACGACACTGGATCAAAGAATTAAAAGAATCTATGGCTGGACTGCAAATTGATCCACAGTTTGCCGAGCGCAATGTGAATGAGGGATTCTCGGGTGGTGAGCGTAAGCGCACTGAAATTCTGCAGATGGAATTGATTAACCCTAAAATCGCCGTTTTAGATGAAACAGATTCTGGCCTAGACGTAGACGCGCTTCGCGTAGTTTCGGAAGGAATTAATCGCGTATGTGCAAAAGGTGAGACTGGCGTGCTGTTGATCACCCACTTCACTCGAATCCTGAAGTACGTAAAGCCTGATTTCGTGCATGTGTTTTACGATGGTCGGATTGTGCGCGAGGGTGGACCGGAACTAGCTGATGAAATCGAGGCAAACGGTTACGCGCAATTCGTAACTGCTTAAACCTATGAGCGCACTGGACGTAGCAGCGATTCGTGCGGACTTTCCAATTTTAAAGCGGACTGTCCGTAACGATCGACGTTTGGTGTACCTAGATAGCGGCGCTACCTCTCAAAAGCCTTATCAAGTACTCGATGCAGAGCGAGATTTTTACGAAAATCACAATGCTGCGGTACATCGAGGTGCACATCTATTGGCTGAAGAGGCCACGGATGCTTTTGAGCATGCCCGGGCGAACATCGCGAAGTTTATTGGGGCAGCAGCCGATGATCTGGTCTTTACTAAGAATGCGACAGAGGCGATCAATTTAGTCTCCTACGCGTTCTTGAATGCAACTTTGAAGTCAGCTCGTAATGCGCCACTACCTGCCGGCGCTGAGATGTTTATTTTGGCTGAAGGCGACGAAATTCTAGTTTCCGAAATGGAGCACCATGCAAACTTGGTGCCGTGGCAGGAGCTTTGCGAAAAGACTGGTGCCAAGCTTCGTTGGATTGGCCTGACCGAAGAAGGCCGACTTGATCTCAGTGATACAAGTTTGTTTAACAACAGAACGAAAATCGTAGCGGTGACTCACCAGTCAAATTTGCTCGGAACCATAAATGATGTGTCAGCAATCGTAAAATTAGCTAAGTCAGTTGACGCGCTGGTGTTCCTGGATGCTTGTCAGAGTGTGCCGCACATGCCAGTTAATGTTGCAGAGCTCGGCGTTGACTTCATTGCCTGGAGTGGCCACAAAATGCTTGGCCCGCTAGGGATCGGTTGTTTATGGGGACGCACTGAAGTACTTGCTGCCATGCCACCGTTCATTACCGGTGGCTCAATGATCGAAACAGTTTCTATGGAGCGAACTACATTCGCTGCCCCACCTAAGCGGTTCGAGGCGGGGGTTCCAATGGCTGCACAGGCCGTAGGACTATCTGCCGCGGTCGACTATCTGAATAAATTAGACATGAAGCTAGTTGCCGAACATGAGCACTTGCTCACTGAAGCTGCGCTTGCTGAACTTTCCGAAATCCAGGGCCTGCGAATCATTGGACCTGAGAATAGTGCCGATCGCGGTTCAGCGGTTTCATTCGTGCTCGAGGGCATACATCCTCATGATGTGGGTCAAGTGTTGGACGAAAGCGGCATCGCAGTGCGCGTGGGTCAGCATTGCGCAAAGCCTGCCTGTGTTCGCTATGGGGTACAAGCAACTACTCGCGCGACTTTTTACGTTTATAACGATTTTGATGACATCAAGGCTCTTGTCGCGGGAATCCACGAAACCAAGAAATTCTTCGGAGTTTAATTATGAAACTTGAGAACATGTATCAAGAAATTATTCTGGACCACTACAAGCATCCGCATGGCAAGGGTTTAAGTGAGGATTTCGCCGCAGAAGTGCATCATGTGAACCCAACCTGTGGTGACGAGATTACGGTGCGAGTACAGGTTCAATCTGATGGCAAAATCACATTGTCTTACGACAATCAAGGATGCTCTATCAGTCAGGCCTCAGCTTCGATCATGTTCGACCAAATCAATAACCAAAGCTTCGCCCAAGGCGATGAGGCAGTTGAACACTTGATTGCCATGCTGCAGCGAACCGCAGAGCCAGATGAAGATCTTCTTGGTGATGGGATAGCACTTGTTGGTGTGGCACAATATCCAGCACGGGTTAAGTGCGCTTTGCTGGCTTGGATGGCATGGAAAGATGCGGCAATTCAAGCCGGTGGAAAAGGGGAGCAAAACTAATGGACGTTTTACAAGAGGACGATGTTTTCGAGTTAATGAAAGATGTCGTCGACCCGGAACTAGGTATCAACGTTGTAGACCTTGGTTTGGTCTATGCCGTGACAGTTGATGATGCAAATATTGCAACGATTGACATGACACTGACTTCAGCCGCGTGCCCGTTAACAGATGTGATTGAAGATCAGACCCGTGCTGCACTTGATGGCCACGTGTCAGACTTTAAGCTCAACTGGGTTTGGATGCCACCATGGGGACCGGACAAGATAACTGACGAAGGTCGCGAAATGTTACGCGCACTTGGTTTTAACCTCTAATTACCAGCGATAACATTAACTGTCGCTAGGCGACCCGCTCACCATTAGATAGGCATAGTTCTCCCGTGATTCAAGCCACTGATATTGAATTGCGCGCAGGTGCCGAACTTTTGCTATCTGGAGCCACCTTTCGCGTTGATAACGGAGACCGAGTTGGGCTCGTAGGTCGCAACGGAGCCGGGAAAACCACGTTAACGAAAGTTCTAGCCGGTCAAATACAACCTGCCAAGGGACAAATTGCAACATCAGCGTCTGTGGGCTACTTGCCGCAGGATCCAAGAACTGGCGACCTTGATGTCGTAGCTATGGATCGAATTCTTAGCGCTAGGGGACTTGATGAGTTAGTGCGCCGAATGCGCCAATGTGAAGTCGATATGGGTGCTACCGATGAAAAAGTGCGAGATAAAGCTATGCGTAAATACGCCAGCGCCGAGGAAGCTTTCCAAGTTGCCGGCGGATACGCAGCCGAGAGTGAAGCC
>JBIIFI010000116.1:0-4133 GCA_044237405.1 Candidatus Nanopelagicales bacterium
ATGTCCAAAGTGCTCTTCAAAAACTTCAGCGCGATACGACGTGCCTAAAACAATTCGAGTAACTCCGGCTTTTCTAGCGAGAGCAATTTGATGCTCAGTGCAGGCATACCCAGCAACTGGAAGCATTGGCTTTGGCGTTGAGATAGTCAAAGGACGAAGGCGTGTGCCCTGACCGCCAACTAACAAAATTGCTTCCAGCATTTCCTAAGCCTAACTGCGCCTGCAGATTTCTATTGAAACTTAAAAATGAAACTAAGTTTCTCTTGGCTAGTAACTGCCTCAAAATCAGGATCCATTTGGTCAATTAGAACTACCGAGTGATCTTCCTGAACTGGCAAAACAACTTGCAGTAATAACGAAGTTAGTTCATCGGGGGTGCCAAATATTCCGAATCTGCTGCCTGGATTAAGTCCCTGAGAACTTGCCAACTCTTTCGCTAGTTCACTTAACTGCTCCCAGGTATAGCCATTTTCCCAATTGGTGAACACTTCGGTATCAGCTGGCATTACCTCGACTGGAGCGAAATAGTCGCCATAACTACGGACTTCTAAGGATCCGTTTATTGCGCCTTCAGGTATTTGCTTTTCCGGCATACCGAAGGGATCTTTACTTACCACCACAAACTGCGCGCCACCAGTGGATTTAGTTGCTTCGTTTTCTATCGAACCAAAGATGACTTCTGATTCTTGAGTTACTAATTGCAAGTTAGTTGAGAACGCGGCCGCAGCCCAAACTGGTGATTGCCAATGATTCCCTAAGGCAACTTTTACTCGCGTACCTGGATCTAACTCGAGTCCTTCAGAAATGAAGTTACTCGCTTTGCTAACAGCATTAGCAAAAGTTACAACTGATAATTCGATTCGACCATTATCGCTGACCCAGGTGTAAATAGGCTTTGGTCCCGAAGTTTCTAATATGGCTTGAAGGTTCTGCCAATAACTCATTATTTCTGCTTAAACCTATAAGACTTAGTTTTTGATACACCTAATTGATTCACAACTTGGACTTGTACCAAGTAACTCTTTCCTGGTTTTAGTTTTTTGAAAGTAACCGCCGGCAATGCGTCAACAGTTTCTTTCCAACTAGACCAAGTTTTTCCGTTATCCCGTGACAGTCGATATGTTTGCTTAGTTAAAGGCAACGGCCCAACTTCGGTTTGCCAAGAAATTTTAGCTTTCGTCTTTGATCGCTTTAGGTAGGAAAACTTACTTACTGATGCCGGCTTTGTGGCAACTGTGATTACTGATTTCTTAGTCTTGAGTTTGACTCCGGCTACAGTGGCGTTAATGCTTACGACGTATCGACCGGTTCCTACGACTGTTCCTTTGTCGTCAGTTTTGTTCCATAAATAAGAAATCTTGGTTGTTAGAGGAATTGCTGTTTGGACGGCAGGTGCTGCATCTGTACTCGGAGTCGGAATGACAGTTGATTCTGTAATGTTCTGCAGCAATATTCCAGTGGTCTCGTCAGTGATAGTTATTGACCAAGTTGCTGCCGTTGGGACAACTGCTGAGATAGTCACTGAATCTTCTTGCTCAGGCTCCAATACCTTCGGCGCAATCGCTACGTCTTGAATAGTTGGCGTTAATAATTTCGCTGCCTCAGCTCGAATTTCATCCATGTATGGATATAGGTATCTGCCTGGGCAAGCAGTTTTACCAACATCACGATGCGCAGAAATAACTTTTATTGTCGCGACTTGACCTTTTCGATACTTCGATGACCCAGATGTATCTGTGGAAGTCACCTTAGTTTCAGTGTTTGGATCAAGCCCGTAAGGTGCTAGTTTCCAGGCGATTAACGAAGCCATGGAATTCACCATTGCTTGAGGATTCTCTGGCGCAAGCACATCATAATTTCCGATAGCAGACACGCTAAATGTATTCACGTTGAAACCGGCAGTATGGGCACCTTGCACTGGCAATGCCGCGCCATCACATGGATTTTTCTCTTTTACCGCACAGCCGCTACGGCCTTCATAAATGGTGCCGTACTTATCAACTAAGAAGTGGTATCCCATGTCCGCATATTTCAAACTCTTTGTGAAGTATGCATAAAGGATTCGCATTTGGGCTGGTGACTGCTCGGCCTTGTAATTGTTTGTTGAAGCGGTGTGATGCACAATTCCAGCCAAAATTTTAGTTCCCATTTTTGGTACTGGATCCCGCCAAGATTCATTCGCTCCCCAATCTGCGCGGGAAACTATATTTGGCCGAGCTATCTGGGCACCTGTTGGCGAACTTGCAAAACTTTGCACGTCACCACTATTTACGGCAGTCATTTGCTTGACATTCGTCATGGGCTTACTGTTGCGCAATGCAACGCTGCGATCTTGATCGGTAACTTCTGAATTCGCCAAAGTTACACGCAAGTCAAGTGGTGTGCTTCCAGATGGGCTATCCATTTCAATCTCTATGCCATCAGCTAGTGCTGTCAAGAGAGGATCGGTTCCTGATCGAGCATCGCTTCCATCTTCGGCACTGGCTTGGTGATACTCGCTTGAATCAAATGTGATCCATTCTGTCCAGTTACCAAGTTCCCGAACGCGAACTTTAAATTTTGTACCCGCTTCGATATCCCCTAGCCAAGTCAGTCCCACCAAGGTAAATGGCTCAGTTTTGCTGGCGGAAAGCACTATGGTCGAGTTGCTTGCGCGCAAAGTGTTGACGCTTGAAATGGATTTCTTCGGCTGGATTTGGATTTCAGAAACTGATACTTCAGGCGTACTTTGGTCAACTGCCGAAACTGGTGAGGAAGTTAGCAAGCTTGCCGAAAGCAAAATCGGTAACCCAAGAAGTAACCCTGGAAATAGGGCACGCCAAATGGATTTGCGGGGAAGCATGTTTCCAGTCTGCCGTAACTTGCGCCACAAACGTCGCATCTGTAACAGGTTTTACGCACTTTTTCTGGCAAAACCCCCTAGATACAGGCTTTTTCACCATCCAAATAATGAAGTACCATCTTAAGGTGCCCAAATTTGGGGCTGTTGCTAGAGATTGCAAACAAACTGGTTGGGAGTTGGCGTGGGCAAACATCGTGCTCCTGGAACACAATCCAGCGCCCATCCCTGGCTGCGAAGGCTAACCGCTGGCCTTTCAATTACCACCCTTTTGTTGACTGCATTAAGTGGCGGAGCGGTTTATGCATTAAGTGGACTTGGCAAGAACATTGGCACTGTAGATACCAGCACCCTTGAGGAAAAGTATCGACCAAAAGCCGTGGTTCAGACCGACACCAGCCCAATGAATTTACTGATCATGGGATCAGATTCACGTGAAGGCGATGGCAACGATGCCTACGGCAGCTTCGGCGGAGCTCGCTCCGACACAACTCTGTTGGTTCATTTATACAAAGGTCGAAAAGATGCAGTTGTTGTTTCGATCCCGAGAGATTCTTGGGTTGAAATTGCAGGTTGTACTCAATCTGATGGATCAAAAACATATCCATACAAAACAAAATTCAATGCAGCATTTGCATTCGGCGGACCCGTTTGCACTATCAAGACGGTTGAGAAATTAACTGACGTGCGAATAGACAATTTCGTCGTTGTGGACTTCAAGGCCTTCAAGACTGTTGTTGATGCAATTGGTGGAGTTGAAGTCTGCCTGACAACTCCTGCTTACGATCCGGTTGTTCCAGGTCGAGGTGGCTCAGGCTTGAACCTACCTGCGGGTTACAGCACAATTTCTGGCGAGCAAGCTTTGGCATTTGTGCGTGCCCGCGAATCTTTAGGTGATGGCAGCGACTTGAGTCGCATCGAGCGGCAGCAAGATTTCATCGGTTCCATGATTAGAGGAATGACCGAAAAGGGTTTACTAAAAAGCCCGCAGATGATTTATCGCGTCCTAGCTGCAATCACTTCTTCAATCGAAGCTAACCCTGAATTTGCAAACATCCAGGCGCTACAAGAATTCACGCTATCTCTTGGTGGTTTAAGTCCATCCCGAATCAAGTTCGTCACACTTCCGTATGAACTAAAGGGTGATGGAAATGTGCATTGGTATTCTGAGACCGAAAAACTTTGGGAAGCAATTCGAGCAGATGAGCCTTGGCCTGCTGTTGATGAGCCAACTGATCCTTCAAAGCTTGAACCTGCCACGAAACCATCAGATATCGATGTTGCAGTATTGAAT
>JBIIFI010000117.1:0-4096 GCA_044237405.1 Candidatus Nanopelagicales bacterium
GCTCGGGTAAACGTAAACCCCACCTGGGACATAAAGTCCGACTCGTTGCACAGGTATCCAGCGCTCGCTAACCGTGCCACCGGGCGCTACTTCAACTGTGGTCTCGCTGCGTCGCTGGTGTTCGTGAACAATTTTTACGCGTCGAATTGCTTCTTCAAGCGCAGCGCGAATATCCGGATCTAGCTCGAGCAGCGATTGGTCAATAACTTTCTGGGGTACCCGAATTTGGGGCGCTGTCACTCCATCAAATTTCGCAGACCACTCTTGCACCGCAGTTACGCCTCGATCACGAACGTCTTCGACAATTGGTCGAACTTGTTCAACGATGGAATCTAGGTCCGCTTTGGCGCGCGGCACTGCATTGCGCAGATCTACTGCCCGGCGGGAGCCACCACGCAAATCCAAGGTTGACAACATATTCATAAGTTTACCTTGAATTTGAAGGCGTAGGATTTATCGATATGGCCACAGGTACACCGGCAACAAGCTTGTTAACCAAAGCAGGCGTGAAGTTTAGTGAACACGAGTACCAACATGACCCTGGTGTGACCTCATTTGGGCTAGAAGCCGCGGAGAAACTTGGGTTTGATCCCGCCCAGGTATTCAAAACCTTGATTGCCTCGGTTGATGATTATTTCGCAGTGGCAATCGTGCCAGTTGATCAGCAGGTGAGCTTGAAGTCACTTTCGCGAGCACTCGGTGCCAAACGCGCCAGTATGGCTGATCCAAATCAGGCTGCGCGCATGACTGGATATGTTGTGGGTGGAATTAGTCCATTAGGGCAAAAGAAATTGCTACCAACTGTCATTGCTGAATCTGCCCAGTTATTTGAAACTATTTTAGTAAGTGGCGGCAGACGGGGGTTTGATATTGAACTTTCACCCATAGTGCTTGCCGAACTTTTGTCAGCGCAGTTTGCTGATATTGCCACTTAACTTAAGTGGGTTGCAGAGTTGGCGCTTCCAAACACGTTGACCCCAGCAAGGCTTTTAAGTCCGCAAAAAGCGAAGGCGATGGGGCAACTCGAAGTTTGTCATCAGTTTTGACTGAAACAAATTTCTCAGCTTGCACCACAGTCAAATGAACTTCAGTTGTGCCCGGATGTGAACTTAAGATCTGGCGCAATGAATCCATAACCGCTGCATTTACTCGAGACTCTGGAATGTAGACAGTAACTGGTCCAGAAAAAGCTGCGCTGATGTCTGGAACTGTGATTTCTAAGGCCGCAACTCGTGGACCTTCGTCATCACGCTTATCAATGCGTACCTTGATTAACAAAATTGCATCTTCATTAAGCATGGATGCCACTTTATTGAAAGTATTTGGCCAGACCATAACTTCTACAACGCCTTCTAGATCTTCTAGTGCAACAATTGCCCAGCGATCTCCTGAGCGCTTTGTGGTCTTTAGCTGCACGCTACTGACTAGGCCACCTAAAGTTACGACAGCCCCATCAGAGGCCTCCGCTACGCCAGAGATTGGCATAGAAGTGCTCATTGCAAGTACATGTTCAACACCAAACAACGGATGATCACTGACATAAAGTCCGAGCATGTCGCGCTCTTGAGCAAGGAGAGTTTTCTTATCCCACTCATCTAGAGAGATATTTACTTCGACGCCGCCGATTGCATCATCGGAATGATCCTGGGAAGTTCCAAACAAGTCGAACTGGCCAACAGCTTCGGCTTTCTTGGTATCCAAAACTGAATCGACAGATTCAATGTGGATTGCAAATAAACCTCGCCGAGTGTGCCCCAGTGAGTCGAAAGCGCCGGCTTTGATTAGTGATTCGATGACTCGCTTATTGCAGACTTGGACATCAACTTTTGCTAGGAAGTCACCGAATGAAGTGAATCTGCCTTTGTTAGTGCGACTTACCTTTAGTGATTCGACGACGTTAACACCAACATTGCGCACCGCAGCTAAACCAAATCGAATGTCGGTACCAATTGCAGTGAAATCTACGTCGGACTCGTTGACATCAGGAGGCAAAACTTTCATGCCCATTCGGCGGCACTCATTTAGGTAAACCGCAGATTTGTCCTTGTCGTCCTTAACGCTGGTAAGCAATGCCGCCATGTATTCGGCTGGGTAATTAGCTTTCAGGTATGCAGTCCAATACGAAACCAGGCCATAACCTGCGCTGTGCGCTTTATTGAATGCATAGTCCGAAAACGGAACAAGAGTTTCCCACAATTTATCGATAGCAACCTGTGAGAACCCGCGCTCTTTCATGCCGGCTTCAAAAGGTTCAAATTCCTTATCTAGAATTTCCTTCTTTTTCTTACCCATTGCGCGACGTAAGAGATCTGCTTGTCCCAAGGTGTAGCCAGCTACTTCTTGCGCGATTGCCATAACTTGTTCTTGGTAAACGATGAGTCCATAGGTGTCACCCAGAATCGCTTCGAGTGGTTGCTCTAAGTCTGGGTGAATTGGTACTTGTGCGCGTCGTTTATTTTTGTAGTCTGCGTAATCAGTATGAGCATTAACGCCCATTGGGCCTGGGCGATACAAAGCTAAAACTGCAGAGATATCTTCAAATGAGTCTGGATTCATAGAACGCAACAATGAGCGAATCGGTCCACTGTCTAATTGGAATACCCCTAAGGTATCCCCACGCGCGAGTAACTCATAGGTTTTCTTGTCATCTAAGGAAAGTTCTTCTAGGACAATCGTTTCGTCACGATTAGATTTGATATTTAGCAAAGTGTCATCGAGAACCGTTAGGTTACGCAAACCAAGGAAGTCCATTTTTAGAAGCCCAAGTGACTCGCATGCGCCCATATCAAACTGAGTTATGATCGCGCCATCTTGATCGCGACGCCAAATTGGTAGCACGTCGATTAGTTCTTCTTTACAAAGAATGACGCCAGCTGCGTGAACACCTGGTTGGCGTTTGAGGCCCTCAATACCTCTGGCAGTGTCTACGACTGCTCGAACATCTGCATCGTCTTCATATAGTTCTCGGAACTCGCCAGCTTCGCCATAGCGATCATGTTCCGGATCAAAAATTCCTGCTAGCGGGATATCTTTACCCATAACACCAGGCGGGATAGATTTCGTTATTTTGTCGCCTAGGGCATATGGGAATCCAAGTGCCCGCGTGGCATCCCTAACTGCAGCTTTAGCTTTAATCGAGGCATAAGTAATGATTTGCGCTACCCGCTCTTCGCCATATTTATGCGTGGCATAGCGAATCATTTCGCTTCGACGACGTTCATCAAAGTCAATATCAATGTCTGGCATTGAAACTCGTTCAGGGTTTAGAAAGCGCTCAAAAAGAAGACCGTGTTTGATTGGATCAAGCTCAGTGATACCTAGTGCCCACGCAATCAAAGCTCCGGCAGCTGAGCCACGGCCTGGCCCGACTCGAATACCTTCGTCCCGAGCATGACTACATAAATCTGCCACGACTAGAAAGTAGCCAGGGAATCCCATTTGTTCGACAACTGCTAATTCAAACTTTGCTCGCTCTAAATGTTCCTTCGGTACCGTTGCGCCATTAAATCTTCGTTTAAGGCCAATCTCTACTTCTTTAACTAACCAAGTGTTTTCAGTTTCACCTTTTGGCACTGGGAATGCGGGCAGTAAATCTTGGCCCTCCACAAAGTTAATGTTGCAACGTTCCGCAATTAACAAAGTGTTATCGCAGGCATCTGGTAGCTCGCGCCAAACCTCTCGCATTTCAGCGGCAGTTTTTAGATAGAAATCTTGGGCGTCGAATTTAAATCGCTTTGGGTCATCCATAGTTGATCGCGTGCCAATGCATAGCAACACTTCGTGCATCCGCGCATCTTCGGGATATACATAATGTAAGTCATTCGTGGCAACTAACTTTAAGTTCAAAGTTTTTGCAATCTTTAACAAATCTTCCCGATGGCGTCGTTCAATTCCTAGGCCATGATCCATAAGTTCTACAAAATAATTATCTTGACCCAAAATTTCGCGCATGGTTGCTGCGGTACTTAATGCCTTTTCGTAATTTCCTGCCTGTAACCAGCGATTGACTTCGCCGGATGGACAGCCCGTAGTACCGATGATTCCTTTGCCATGTTTCTCAAGCAACTCGGCATCAAGGCGTGGTTGATAATAATAT
>JBIIFI010000118.1:0-4094 GCA_044237405.1 Candidatus Nanopelagicales bacterium
CTGTCTATCCGACCAATGATTGGCACGAACGCGAAACTTATGATTTCTTTGGAATTATTTTTGATGGCCACCCACATTTAATGCGCATCATGATGCCAGATGACTGGCAGGGACACCCACAGCGCAAGGACTACCCGCTAGGTGGCGTTCCAGTTGAATACAAAGGCGCGACTATTCCACCTCCTGATACTCGGAGGTCGTACAGCTAATGTCTGATACTTACGCACCTACATACGAAACAACTGAAGGTCGAGTTCACACCGTTATGGGTCAGGACTGGGATTCAGTTTCTGGCGCCGCAGAAGGACAAGCGGAACGCATCGTTGTAAACATGGGACCTCAGCACCCTTCTACTCACGGTGTACTTCGCTTGATTTTGGAACTAGAGGGCGAAACAGTTACGGAAGCCCGTTGTGGCATTGGCTACCTACACACCGGAATTGAAAAGAATTTAGAATATCGGACTTGGACCCAAGGCGTTACTTTTGTGACCCGCATGGACTACTTGTCACCATTTTTCAATGAGACTGCATATTGCCTGGGCGTAGAGAAACTACTTGGAATAACGGATCAGATTCCAGAGCGCGCGCAAATCATTCGCGTAATGATGATGGAACTTAATCGTGTGTCTTCTCATTTAGTCGCACTTGCAACAGGCGGTATGGAGCTTGGCGCATTAACCGCAATGATATTTGGGTTCCGCGAGCGCGAATCAGTACTGGACCTATTCGAATTAGTCACAGGCCTGCGGATGAACAGTGCTTATATTCGACCTGGTGGTGTCGCCCAAGATTTACCAGCCGGTGCCGAAAAGCAAATTCGCGACACTGTGATGGCACTTCCAAGACGAATGAAAGACACTGCTGACTTACTAGTTGGTAATTCAATCTGGATGGCGCGTACCGAAGGTATTGGCAAACTTGATTTAGCTGGCTGCATGGCACTGGGCGTAACAGGTCCGATATTGCGCGCAACAGGATTGCCGCATGACTTACGCAAGACAGCGCCTTATAGCGGATATGAAAACTATGAATTTGATGTAATGACACAGACCACATCAGATTCTTATGGCCGGTTCCTGATTCGCCTGACAGAAATGGAGCAATCGCTAAACATTGTTGAACAGTGTCTAGATCGGTTGCAGCCGGGCCCAGTGATGGTTGAAGATAAAAAGATTGCTTGGCCGGCGCAGCTTTCTATCGGCTCGGATGGTCAAGGTAATTCGTTGGATCATATTCGCCACATCATGGGTGAGTCAATGGAAGCTTTGATCCATCACTTCAAGTTAGTTACTGAAGGCTTCCAAGTTCCAGCTGGTCAGGTTTACACCGCAGTGGAATCTCCACGCGGTGAACTTGGTGTGCAAATGGTTTCTGATGGCAGTACTCGGCCGTACCGAGTTCACTATCGTGATCCATCTTTCACAAACCTGCAGGCTGTTGCTGCGATGTGTGAAGGTGGCCAAATCGCAGATGTGATCGCAGCTGTTGCATCCATTGATCCTGTAATGGGAGGTGTGGACCGCTAAATGTCATTGTCACAACAAACTCGGGAACAGGCACGCGAAATAATTGCAAGGTATCCACAAGCGCGTTCTGCATTATTGCCAATGCTGCACTTAGTCCAAGCCGAAGAAGGATACGTAAGTGCAGACGGGATCGCGCTGTGTGCCGAAGAGCTTTCGATAACTACTGCAGAAGTAGCTGCCGTAGCTACTTTTTATACGATGTATCACCGCAAGCCAGCAGGCGAGTATCACATCGGAGTTTGCATTAACCCAGGTTGTGGAATTTTGGGTGGCGACGCAATTTGGGAAAAACTGAGCAGCCGACTTGGTATTGGCCATGATGAAGTTACAACTGATGGCAAGATTTCGCTGGAGCGCATTGAATGCCAGGCTGCTTGCACTCATGCTCCTGTAATGACTGCAAACTGGGAATTCTTAGACAACATGACGCCAGAATCTGCGGTAGCGGTTGTAGAAAAATTAGCCAGTGGTCAAGAAGTAATTAGCACTCGAGGACCAAAAATTAGAACCTTTAAAGAAAACGAATTAACTCTTGCTGGTTTTGATGATGGCTTGTTTGACGAAGGTGGGCAAGCGGATGCCGAGATGCTGGCTGGCTTAAATCGCGCTAAAGAGCTTGGCCAAACTGCACCAGGACTAAAAACATGACACTAACTCCGGTTTTATCTGCACATTGGGATGAAGTTGACTCCTACAAAATTGCTGGTTACATGCGTCATGGTGGATACACCGCATTTAAGAAAGCGTTTGCGACAGGTCCAGATGACATCATTTCGCAGGTTAAAGATTCTGGACTTCGTGGACGCGGTGGCGCCGGCTTCCCAACTGGTTTGAAGTGGAGCTTCGTTCCGCAAGGCGATGGCAAGCCACACTACTTAGTAATCAATGCAGATGAATCTGAGCCAGGCGCATGTAAAGACATTCCACTGATGCTTGCTAATCCACACGCATTAATCGAAGGCATAATTATTGCGGCATATGCGATGCGGGCCAATCACGCATTCATTTATTTGCGAGGCGAAGTACCACACGTTTTCCGACGAGTGAATAATGCAATTCGCGAGGCTTATGCCGCCGGATATCTCGGCAAGAATATTATGGGATCTGGGTTTGATCTTGAGGTTATTTTGCATGCGGGCGCCGGTGCATATATTTGCGGCGAAGAAACAGCCTTGCTTGATTCCCTAGAAGGTCGCCGAGGTCAGCCGCGCCTAAAGCCACCATTCCCAGCGGTTGCTGGACTGTACGCATCACCTTCGTGTGTTAACAACGTCGAGACCATTGCCAACATTCCTTATATCGTCAATCACGGCGTCGATTGGTTTAAGTCATTCGGCACGGAAAAATCCCCAGGCTTCAAACTGTTTGCAGTTTCCGGCCATGTGAATCGGCCAGGAATTTACGAAGCACCACTTGGTATAACTATGCGCGAGCTCCTCGAACATGCCGGCGGCGTGCGCAATGGTCACAAAGTGAAGTTCTGGTTACCGGGCGGCTCTTCAGTCCCAATGTTGACGCCAGATTTACTGGATACCCCGCTGACTTACGAAGACATCGCGGCAGCTGGATCCATGTTGGGTACTGGAACACCAATGATTTTCGATGAAACAACTTCCGTTGTCCGCGCCGTGACTGGCTGGATTTCGTTTTACAAGCACGAGTCTTGTGGCAAGTGCACGCCATGTCGCGAAGGCACTTGGTGGCTCAGCGATGTCCTTCATAGATTTGAAGCGGGCCATGGCACTGAAGGTGACTTAGACAAGCTAATTGATATTTGTGAGCAGATTGCTGGTCGTTCGTTCTGCGCACTTGGTGATGCTGCCGCAACACCATTCCCAGCTGCGCTTAAGCATTTCCGTGAAGAGTTTGTTCAGGCAACTAATACCCCAGCGAATGAAACTTTCGATCCAGTTGCTGCCACAGTATTTGCAGGTGCAACCAGATGACTGTAACCACACAAACCGTCACGGTCACAGTTGATGGGGTAGTTGTCGAAGTGCCGGCAGGAACTCTAATCATTCGAGTTGCCGAAATGCTTGGCACTGCAATCCCGCGCTTCTGTGATCACCCGCTTCTTGAGCCAGTAGCTGCTTGCCGCATGTGCTTAGTAGAGATTGAAGGACAGGGAAAGCCACAACCTTCATGTGCAATTACGGTCACAGACGGCATGGTCATTAAGACTCAACACACCAGCGAGATGGCAGAAAAAGCCCAAGCTGGCGTGATGGAATTTTTGTTAATTAACCATCCCCTTGATTGCCCGATCTGTGACAAGGGAGGCGAGTGCCCACTACAAAATCAGGCTATGACAAACGGGCAAGGCGAAACCCGTTTCCAAGGAACCAAACGAACATTTCCAAAACCAATTAATGTCAGCGCGCAAGTCTTACTTGATAGGGAACGTTGCGTCTCATGTGCACGTTGTACCCGCTTCGCAGATGAAATTGCTGGCGATCCATTTATCGAACTACTTGAACGTGGTGCCAACCAACAAGTGGGAACTTCGGAAGATCAACCATTTGATTCTTACTTCTCTGGAAATACGATTCAGATATGTCCAGTAGGA
>JBIIFI010000119.1:0-4066 GCA_044237405.1 Candidatus Nanopelagicales bacterium
CAAAATCCACCACAACTAATCGTCTACCATCATCGAAAACTGCTTCGACAGCTATCCCAGACAACATTGACCCGACTCCTGGCAGTAGGTCTGAGTCACTAATCGCAGCCAACCCAGCTTGCATGGCCTCACCATGTGAACTTCCGTCGCGAGCTGCCTCAATAACGGCATGTGAAATCAAGGCAACTGCCTCAGGCTTATTTAGCTTTAGTCCACGATTCAAACGCGACTGGGCAATTTGAGCGACATTAAAAATAAGAACACGATCTAGTTCAGATGGGGTTAACTCCACATGCTCAATCTATCTCGTGAAAAATCTCTAAATCTATCGATTAGCTATCCAAAGACTCGAACGCCACCGAGCCAGGTGCCAACAACTTTGGCCCTTCGCACCTGCATTGGAGCAAGTGAATGGATGTCGGAGTTCAATACTGCAATGTCGGCCCGTTTACCGATCGACAAGTCGCCCCAGAGATGTGATTCGTTTGCTTGCACGGCTGAGCCCATGGTGTAGGCAGTCAGGGCCTCATCCAAAGTTAAGCGCTCGCTTGGCACCCAACCTTCTGGTGGGAACTCTTCATCCGTTTGTCTGGTGATCGCAACTCCGATACCTTCCATTGGCACTGGCGATGTGACTGGCCAGTCTGAACCAAAGGAAATTTTGGTACCGCTACGAAGCAAAGTTGCCATTGGATACTGGCGATCCGCCCGTTCCTGACCAAGTCGCGGAACAGTTAGTACCACTTGTTCGTTGGCAAGTTGGGCCCATAATGGTTCAAAGTTTGCTATTACATCTAGTTCTTTAAAGCGCGGTAAATCAGCTGGATCAATTAATTGGGAATGCGCAATTACTGGGTTAATTAGATTGCCATGCACTTTACGGGCATGTTCGAATGCATCTAGCGCATTTCTAATACCGGCATCTCCGATTGCATGAATATGAGCCTGGAAACCACTCTTTACGACTTCAGCAACAGCTTCTATTAGTTCTTCGCGGCGCCAATTCGGAATGCCTTTGTTTGGACAGTCGCAATAATCTTCCAGTACTGCTGCTGTACCTCCCTCAAGAATGCCGTCAGCGAAAAACTTCACAGTATTTCCGGTGATCCATTCAGGTGCTTCTTTAGCAACGCGATCGCGGCGAGTGATATTGCTTTCGAGCTTGGTGCGCCAAACGCCTTCGGGTTCGGCAAGCCAAGCTAAGTTAACGCGAAACTTAAGTGCACCCGAGCGAGCACCTTGTAACCAAGTTTCTAAAGTGTCGTCTTCAACCCAAGCATCTTGCGCCCAGGTGACGCCACAAGCTGAAAATGCATCTGATGCTGCGCGCACAACTTTGTCTCGCTGCTTTTCATCCAGTTTTGGTAAAAGTTTGTAAACCATATTCCAAGCACCCCACTCGCGCAAAGTTCCAAGAACTGTGCCATCTGGTCGCAAAACAATTTCGCCATCATGTGGCTGTGGTGTTTCTGGAGTAATGCCGGCAAGTTCTAGGGCCTTGGTATTGACCCAGGCTGTGTGGTAATCCATAGCGCGAAGTACCACTGGGCGATCTGGAACGATTTCATCTAACCAAGCTGCATCAAATTCACCGCGCGGTGCCAAGCTTGGATCGTAACCTTCGCCGCGCACCCACGGGGCATCTGGATTTTCGTCAGCCCAAGTTTTGATTGCTTCTAAAAGTTGTTCTAGTTTTTCGGGGCCGCGCACTGGCGCAAATAACGTTTCGGTACCACCAAAAACTGGGTGCGCATGACCGTCCCCAAAACCTGGTAACAAAGTGGCGCCCTTAAGGTCAATTTTTTCATCAGCCTGCAATGCAAGCGCCTCTGCACCGTGAGCAACTATGACGCCGTCTGACGCTGCTATCGCATCCGATGATTCATTTTCGTTAATCCAAACTTTGCCGTTATGCCAAACGGTTGTAGTCATTACTTGCTCCCTTTATTTAGGTGAAAACCTGTTTATGTTAAACCGAGTTGAGATCTAGAACTAAAGACCAAAACTTTCTACCAATACTTTTGCAGATTTTTCAAATTCTGGTGTGAAAATTTTGAATTAAAGTTGCGATAGGCCATAGGCAACTGCATACCTATGACCGAGTTTTCCGGCCACGTTTCCTCTGCCAATAGCTGTGATTCCCGTTACTTGACTCAAAATCGGGATTAGCTCATCGTCTGCTGCCGGTCCACCAACCACGACAAGGTTCAATCCATGGTCACCAGGTTCAATAGTGGCAATACTCCGAATCAGTCGCGCCACATTTGCCCCGATAGCTGCTTGCTTTAGTGCTTGACGCATGATGCGCCATTCAGCTGGCTGCAAATTTTGCCCAAACGTCAGATAGCCCGCAGGTCCTGGTGAAATCAACGAGCCCATTGCAGATGCGGGATACGGTTTAGATTCATCAGTGAACGCCTTGCTGCCATCTTCGGCGAGCAGCAAGTGTGGCGATTCCAAACGTTGAGCAGGCCCTCGTTTAATCCAATCAGCCGCACCGCGAGAAGTATCTAAGGCGAAGGCGACAGCAGCTGTGAGTAATTCACCGGCTCCGGCAGCTGACAATTCAATCGTGCTGATCAAATCAATGGTGCCGCCTCCGATGTCTAAAACCGCAGCATCATTTGTGAGTCCTGGAGTACTGTGCGCGCCAAGCTTTGCTGCATGTGCTTCAGATGTAGCAACTGTTACTGGCACTCCAAATATTTCCGACAGGTCACTTGGAGCATCAATACTTGCAGCGGCAAGTTGAGCAAGTGCCAAATCGCGAGTGTGTCCCACTTGCCTTAATCCGCGGTCAGCCAAAACTTTTGTTATGTCAAAAGCCCAAACATCAGATGTTGAAACTGCACCCGGAATGTTTAGTTGTGCGATGTCACCAATATGAGAACTCGCAATCTTAGATACTGCTTCAAATAGATCTAGAGTTGCACCATCGCGCCAAGTCACGAAACCGTTTTGAGTTTCAATTGAGTTCTTAGTTTCGGCAAACAAGCCAATCAAGACGGTTCGATCATTTCGAACCCAGCGCACTATTTCAGAAAGTGGTTCGGCTTCGCCTTCAGTTAGTTCTAAGGCTGCTCGCAGTGCCCAAATGTCAGTTGCAGCCTGAACTGTTGTGCTTTGTGGCCTAACTTCCAAAAAAAGCTTTCGAGCTCTCAGCGCGGTGGCAGTATCAGCCCCATCAACTACGGGCAAGTTTTTTGTAACACGCTTAGCAATTAGCACTGCTTCGTCATCCGCAACTACAACACCTACGACTTTGGCGCCTTGAGCGATGACTTGATTGATTGCGTTAGCTGTAGTTTCATAACCAGTACCGGTTGGCACTATTGCAATCACTGGGGAGCCAAGGTTGATTGAATCAGTGATCAACCACGGATTACCAACAACCCAACCATCGCCAACAACACTTTGATGTGCAGTCTTAATGATTTGGAGATTTCCAGTATTAGGCAATGGCTCGTGGATTGTGGAAGTTAAGGTTTCCACCGGATTCCATGGCGCAACTACAACTTTCGTAGCAGTTAAGTTGTGTTCCCGTTCAATGTTTTGCAGTAAGGACAGGGCAGCGTTAACTGATGCCTCTGATCCCTTAACGCCTCGAGTTGGGCGGCGATCCCACGCGACTGGATCGGAGCCATTGGAAATTACGATTTCTGTCGTCGAGTTTCCGATGTCTATCCCAGCGACAAGTTTCATAAGGACTATTTTGCGGTAAGTCCACGCCGAGCGTAAACATCAGCAGCTTGGCGAAACAGTTCCGAATTCTTTACCGCGCCAATTGCCGTTAGGTCGTCGGCGATTTTGAGTAAATCTTGCGGACTTGATCGTCCGGGACGTAGTGCGTCGTAATAGTGCAAAATCGTTTCATCGGGAAGTCCAGTTAATTCCGCAGCCCGCAAAAAATTTTCAGCAAGTTGTGGGTTGCCATTTTCGCGAGCCACATCTGCTTGGTGTCCCAAAGTACTTGGATGAATCCGAACGTCTTCAAGCGTGATGTCGCCACGGCGAATTGATTCCACAGTAACTTCAGAAACATTCTTACCTGAAAAACCAACTTGTG
>JBIIFI010000120.1:0-4047 GCA_044237405.1 Candidatus Nanopelagicales bacterium
GCAGATTCCAGTGCAGCGCGGAAACTCAGATGCAGCTGCTGGATCGTTACGCCAAGCCTTTAGCGCGATTGAAGATAAGCAATGTGTTGTCATATACCCCGAAGGCACTTTAACTCGCGATCCAAACTTGTGGCCCATGACAGCGAAAACTGGGGCAGCGCGCATTGCGCTAATGACCGGCGCACCCGTAATTCCAGCGGCGCAATGGGGACCACAAGAAGTGTTGGCTCCCTACAGTAAACGACCGCGCTTTTTCCCACGAAAGACAATGCATGTTTGGGCTGGACCACCAGTGGACTTAGATGATTTGCGAGCACTGCCTGTGACCGCTGCTACGTTGCGTGATGCCACTGAACGCATCATGCTGGCGATTACTAAAATATTGGCAGAGCAACGCGGCGAAGTTCCGCCGGCACAACCACTTGATCGTCGGATTGCCCTTCAAAAGAAAGCAGACTCATAATGCGAGTAGCAGTAATGGGCGCCGGATCCTGGGGCTCAGTATTCTCGATGATTTTGTCTGATGCTGGGTGCGATGTTTCACTTTGGGCGCGCAGCAGCGCTGTGGCAGATGACATAAACACGAGTCACATCAATCACGCTTACTTCCCAGATTTAATACTTCCTAAAAATTTGGTAGCCACGACAAATGCTGATCAAGCATTAACTGATGCCGATTTAGTGGTCTTGGCAATGCCAGCCCAAACCTTGCGCGGCAATCTTTCGAATTGGAGCACTTCGATTCCAAGTGAAGCCGTCCTGGTATCACTCATGAAGGGCGTGGAGTTAGGTACTGCTGAACGCATGACTGAAGTCATCGCAGAGGTCGCAAAGGCAGACACTGATCGAGTAGCTGTAGTTTCAGGACCAAATCTGGCACACGAAATTGCAGCTCGCGAACCGGCTGCCACAACTGTTGCCTGCAGTAATGAAGAGTTTGCGATCAAGATTCAAGATGCCTGCACAACTGACTATTTCCGCCCGTATTACACAACCGATGTCATCGGTGTTGAAATTGCTGGCGCGGTCAAAAATGTAATCGCTCTTGCCAATGGCATGGCAGTTGGACTTGGTTATGGTGAAAACTCCCAATCCGCTCTTATGACTCGAGGCCTAGCTGAAATGTCTCGACTTGGGGTTGCGCTAGGTGCTAACCCATTAACTTTTGCGGGGCTGGCTGGAGTTGGCGATTTAATTGCAACTTGTCAGTCACCACTTTCGCGTAATCGCACAATCGGTGTTTACTTAGGCGAAGGCAAGACCATAGATCAAGCCCAGGCCTTAACTAGAACTACTTCAGAAGGCGTAAAGAGCTGTCAATCTATTTTGGATCTTGCAAATCGACACGGCGTTGAAATGCCAATTACTGAACAAGTAGTAAATGTTGTTCACCACGGCACTAGTGCCGAAAAAGTTCTAAAGGCATTTATGTCCCGGCCAACCACCGCCGAAGAGGGTCAAGAACAAATGGAGCACATGTAGTTGCTAGTAGCCAATCTTTGGCTGCATTTGTTGGTTCACAGACCCGCTAGAAAGCAATGCCTGATCTAAGTCAGCCCAAATGTCATTTGGATTCTCAATCCCAACCGACATTCGAATTAAGTTTTCAGGAACCGCAACATTCTCACTTGGCCAGCGACGGCGACGCTCCATAAGTGTTTCGACACCACCGAGTGAAGTTGCATATGTAATCAGATTTGTTGCCTGGCAAACTCGTTCGGCATCTTCTGCATCTCCTGTAACTAGGAACGACAACATAAAGCCAGGCCCATCGGTCTGCCGCTTTGCCACATCAGCATTCTTGTGGCCACCTAATCCCGGGTAGTACACCGCACTTACTTTTGGATGATTAGCAAGTCTTTCGGCGATGAATTGCGCATTTGATTCTGCTTTATCAATTCGCACTGCCAAGGTGCGTAAACCACGCAAAGCTAAATAGGAATCAAAAGCACTTGGTACGGCGCCGAGTAGTACGCGGCGATCAATAATCTTTGCGGACAAATCTTCATCCTGAGTGACTAACGCACCCATCAATAGATCAGAGTGCCCAGCAATACCTTTAGTGGCGCTATGCATAACTATGTGGGCACCAAGTTCGAGTGGACGCTGGCGAATCGGTGTCATGAAAGTGCTATCTACGGCTAAGTAAGCTCCAAAATGTCGAGCGACAGCAGCAGTAGCTTCAATGTCGCAAATTTCCATCATTGGATTTGTCGGAGTCTCAATCCAAACCCAACTAGCAGGGTTGCCATCACCAGAAATTGCTTTTTCAACAGCCACATCATCTGTGATATCAACTAAGCGCAGTTCAATGCGCCCCAGATCGTGGAGCTCTTTTAACCGAACTGCAACTCCGGTATATGAAAACTGACTGGCAACTACTGCGCTTGCCGGTGGAAACAAATCAAACACTGCGTTTGCCGCAGCCATACCGCTAGAAAATACCGTGCACTTGCCACTGTCTAGCGCGCCAAGTGCTTGCTCGAATGCATCTAGAGTGGCATTCCAGTCCCGCATGTAGCCATGCTCGCCACCTGCATGCAGTGTGCTGGATAGAACTATTGGAGGATTTACGGGACCATCCGGTGACACTGGCGGCCTACCTGCTTGCACCACTGCGGTGTCTAGGTTGTCGAAGTTGTTATGACGGTTCTGGGAATTCTGCGGCGCGCTCATAGGGAAAACACTAGTGCCAAAGGAATCCTAGATGTTTCGGTAGCGTTATCTAGGTGAGTAAGAAAATCCGCGTAGCCGTAATCTTTGGTGGCCGTAGCAGCGAGCATGAAATCTCATGCATTTCCGCTGGCAGCGTGCTGCGAGCCCTTGATAGATCACGGTATGAAGTAGTGCCAATTGGAATTACTAAAGCCGGCCAATGGGTTCTTGAAGCCGATGAACCAAATCGGCTGGTAGTTAGTGGCGGCGTATTCCCAGAAGTTGATTCTAAAAATTCCCCAATACTTTTCACCGCAGATGCCAGTGCTACCGAATTAGTTGTGCAATCTCAAGTCCCTGCAGTGCTGGCGCAAGTCGATGTTGCATTTCCAGTGCTGCATGGACCATGGGGTGAAGATGGAACTATCCAAGGTTTGCTTGAGCTCGCCGGAATCCCTTATGTCGGCTCGGGAGTTTTTGCCTCAGCTGCAGCCATGGACAAAGCTCACTTAAAGGCCATGATGCATTCTGCAGGTTTACCTATTGGGCCTTATGAAGTAGTTACAAATTCCCAGTGGACTAATGATCAAGCTGGCAGCCTAGCTCGCATTAAGGCTTTAGGGCTACCACTTTTCGTTAAGCCATGTCGCGCCGGCTCCAGCGTTGGAATCAGCAAAGTTAAATCACATGACGAACTAATTGCTGCCATCGAATTCGCTCGCAAACATGACCCAAAAATTATTGCCGAGGCCAGCATTGAAAATGCCCGAGAAATTGAATGTGGCGTTCTGGGGTCTGCAACTGGCCCAAAGGCAAGCGTCTGTGCCGAAATCATTGTTAAGCAAGGTCATGAGTTCTATGACTTCGAAGCTAAATACGTGGATGACTCAGTTGAGTTATCCGTTCCAGCGGACCTTGATCCGGTTCTGCACGAAAAACTGCGCGCACTGGCTATCGATGCCTTCCTGGCAATGGATGGTGAAGGGTTAGCGCGCGTTGACATGTTTGTAACTGGCGACGATGTCTTAATTAACGAAATAAACACTATGCCTGGCTTTACTCCAATCTCGATGTATCCACGGATGTGGGCCGAAACTGGATTAGATTACCCAGCTCTAGTGGATGCTTTAGTGCAAGACGCACTCCGTCGTGGCGTGGGCCTGCGTTAAACCCGCTAGCGTGTAAGTCATGAGCAATCAAACCGTAGGTGAACTTGGCGAATTCGCGCTGATTGCTGCCATTGCATCGCGGTTAGCAAAATCCTCACCAGCTAGCGTCCCTGTTGGTATCGGTGATGACTCTGCGGTGGTTTCAGCAAAGGGCGGAAACGTTGTTGCCTGCCTAGACATGTTGACGCAAGGTGTGCATTTTCGTTTGGATTGGTCAGAAGCC
>JBIIFI010000121.1:0-4028 GCA_044237405.1 Candidatus Nanopelagicales bacterium
TCTTGATTTCCCGCATCCAGACCTAAGACGTTCCAGGGCAGCTGCAACTAACTTGATACCAACAACTACTGGGGCCGCAAAAGCAATTGGACTAGTTATGCCTGAACTTAAGGGCAAGCTTGATGGCTATGCCATGCGCGTGCCGGTGCCAACTGGTTCAGCAACAGATTTAACCGCCGTGCTAAAGCGATCAGTTACCAAAGAGGAAGTTAACGCAGTAGTTAAGGCTGCAGCAGAAGGCTCGCTGAAGGGCTACTTGAGCTACACCGAGGACCCAATAGTTTCCTCAGACATTGTCACTGATCCGGCATCTTGCATTTTCGACGCTTCTTTAACTAATGCCATGGGTAGCACGATCAAGGTTGTGGGTTGGTATGATAATGAGTGGGGTTACTCAAATCGCTTAGTAGATATCACTAAGTTCGTTGGGTCCAAGCTTTAACACATGACTATCCGCGGGATTGATCAACTTGACGTTGCCGGAAAAGTGGTTTTCGTAAGGTCTGATCTAAATGTGCCACTGGATCATGGTCAGATTTCAGATGATGGTCGCATCCGTGCGAGTGCACCGACGATTACCAACCTAAAAGATCGTGGAGCTCGCGTGGTTGTGCTTTCGCATTTAGGGCGACCAAATGGCGAGCCCGACGCCCAGTTCTCCTTGGCGCCAGTTGCTCTTCGACTTGGGGAGATTTTACAAACTGACATTGCGTTAGCGACAGATGTGTGCGGCTCTAGTGCAGCGAAAATTGTCAGTGATTTGCTCAACGGCGATGTTGCAATGCTCGAGAACGTCAGGTTCGACCCCCGTGAAACCAGTAAGGTCGCTGATCAAAGAGTTGAACTGGCTACCGAGTGGGCAAAGTTGGGCGACTTATTTGTAAGTGATGGTTTTGGAGTCGTGCATCGCGCGCAAGCATCGGTAACTGAACTTGCTGCAGCTTTACCTCATGCAGCAGGCCTTTTGGTTAAGGCTGAAGTCGAAGTTTTTAGTAAAGTCCTGGGAAAACCAGATCGTCCTTATGTCGTAATCTTGGGCGGTTCTAAAGTCAGCGACAAATTACAAGTCATCCAAAACTTACTTAACAATGTAGATCGCTTAGTTATCGGTGGCGGAATGTGCTTCACTTTTCTAGCAGCGCAGGGGTATGCAACCGGCTCTTCGCTGTTGGAGAGTGAACAGATAGACAATGTGAAGAACATAATGCAGCTAGCAAATGCAACTGGTGTCGAGATCGTGCTCCCAGTAGATGTAGTTGTCGCAGACAAATTCAGCGCCGATGCAAATACCCAAATTGTAAGCGCCGACCAAATTCCGCCGGAGTGGATGGGACTGGACATCGGACCGGAAACGATAAAACTTTTTGCTTCCAAGATTGGTGACGCAAAGACCGTGGTCTGGAATGGTCCAATGGGAGTGTTTGAGATGCCAGCATTCGCTAATGGGACCAAAGCAGTGGCGCTGGCTATGACAAGTAACGCAGGAATGACGGTTGTGGGTGGAGGCGACTCAGCTGCAGCAGTACGACTTCTTGGTGTCGATGAAACCAAGTTCACACACATCTCAACAGGCGGCGGAGCTAGCCTAGAGTTTTTAGAGGGCAAAACATTGCCCGGCATATCAGTCCTGGAGGACAACTAAATGGCACGCACCCCGTTAATGGCTGGCAACTGGAAAATGAACCTCAATCACATTGAGGCAATCGCTCTGGTTCAAAAATTGGCCTACACATTTAACACTGATGGTTTTTCTGCACTTGAGATCGCAGTCATTCCGCCATTCACAGACATCCGTTCGGTGCAGACATTAGTTGATGGAGACAAAATTGCGCTCAAGTATGGTGCGCAGGATTTAGCAAAAGCTGACAAAGGTGCATTCACAGGCGAGATCAGTGGCGTGATGTTAGCCAAATTGGGCTGCACCTTCGTAATTGTCGGACATTCCGAGCGGCGCCAATATCACGGCGAGGATGATCAAACCGTAAATCTCAAAGTTCAAGCAGCGTTGCGCAATGGCCTGACACCCATCGTGTGCGTTGGCGAAGGTACTGAAGTTCGCAACGCAGGTGATCACGTTGTGTTTACCTTAAACCAGCTCAAAGCAGCGCTTTCTGGAGTTGCAGCTGGTGATGTTGCGAATTTAGTAATCGCGTATGAACCAGTTTGGGCGATTGGAACTGGCGAAGTGGCCACTCCTGCAAACGCTCAAGAGGTGTGCGGGGCAATCAGGAATCAAATCCGTGAGGTTTTCGGATCCGCCGCAGACCAGGTCCGGGTGCTCTACGGGGGCTCTATGAAGGCAGACAATGTTGCGGCCCTTATGAAGGAGCCTGATATAGATGGGGGATTAGTGGGCGGCGCCTCATTGGACCCCGATGAATTCGTCTCGGTTTGTCGCTATCGATTGCACCCGTAGAATAGACCTAACCCCAGAAACAGAAGGTGAACGATGATTGCAGCTTTTCAGATTGTGTTAGCTATCACAAGCTTGCTGTTGATTGTTTTAGTTTTATTGCACAAGGGTAAAGGTGGCGGACTTTCCGACCTTTTTGGCGGCGGAATGAGTTCATCTTTAGGTGGCTCATCAGTTGCTGAACGAAATCTCGATCGCATCACGATCGCACTTGCTTTAATTTGGACAGCAGCAATAGTGGGCTTAGGTCTACTACTTAAATCAGCGTAAGAACTTCAGGAGTACAAAATGGCAAGTGGTAGTGCGATTCGCGGAAGTCGTGTTGGAGCCGGCCCGATGGGTGAGGCAGAACGTGGCGAAGCAGCCCCACGAATCTACTTACCGTTTTACTGCGCCGCAGGTCATGAGACAACTCCAAGTTTCGCGCACGACGCTGAATTGCCAGAGGAGTGGGACTGCCCTAAGTGCGGACTTCCAGCTGGCACTGACAAAGAGAATCCTCCAGTGCTTGCCAAAACTGAACCCTACAAAACGCATTTAGCTTATGTAAAAGAACGCCGTAACGATAAAGACGGTAAAGGCATTCTTGATGAAGCACTTGCCAAACTACGCGGCAAGTAATTTTTAGTTCATAATTTCTTGCGCAGCAGCAACAATTGCTGCGGACGTAATTCCAAACTCTGCATAAAGTTTTTCAGCACCAGCCGAAGCGCCAAAATGTTCCAAGCTTATGCAGCGGCCGCCGGATCCAACATACTTCCACCAGCCCTGGGAAATACCAGCCTCAACTGAAACTCGGGCAGTAACAGCAGACGGCAAAATACTTTCGCGGTAGTCAGCGCTCTGCGCATCGAACCACTCTAGGCAAGGGGCCGAAACGACTCGAGTAGAAGTTCCGCTACTTTCCAGTGTTGCTTGCGCTTCGAGAGCTATCGAAACTTCTGAACCAGTTGCAATCAAAATAACTTCAGGGGCACTGGAACTCTCGGAAATCACATAGGCGCCCATTGAAACTTTTGAAACATCAGAAGTGTCAGGACTGTCGATAACAGGTAAGTTTTGGCGAGACAAACATAGTCCAGCTGGCTTGTTTCCTGAAAGCAAAACTCGCCAGGCTGTCGCAGTTTCATTTGCATCCGCGGGTCGAATTACCTGCAAGTTTGGAATCGCCCGCAAAGACCACAAGTGTTCAACAGGTTGATGCGTAGGACCATCTTCACCAAGGCCAATTGAGTCGTGTGTCCACACGTAAGTAACTGGCAGATTCATTAGTGCTGAAAGACGAACTGCGCCGCGCATAAAGTCACTGAACACTAAGAACGTGCCAGCAAATGGTCGGGTCAATCCACCCAATGCCATTCCGTTCATGGCGCAGGCCATAGCGAACTCGCGAATTCCGTAATGAATTATTCGACCACCAACATTTGCTCCTGGCATAGCGCTATCCGCAGGCAAGAATGAACCCGAATGTTCGATGGTGGTCAAGTTACTATCACCCAGGTCAGCAGACCCACCCCAAAATTCTGGCAGCACGCTGGCAATGGCGTTGATTGTGTCACCGGAAGCTTTGCGGGTTGCTACCGATGTGCCGGTGGCAAACTTTGGAATTACATCA
>JBIIFI010000123.1:0-4015 GCA_044237405.1 Candidatus Nanopelagicales bacterium
AGACTTTTCGATTTCAGCGCGGATCTGGTTTACTCGGCCAGCGATCTGGTCTGCGTCTCCCGAACCTTCAACAATTGTGGTCTCGTCCTTGGTAACAACAATCTTGCGTGCTTTACCAAGAAGTTCGATGTCAGTTGTTTCAAGCTTCAAGCCAACTTCTTCGCTGATTACCTGAGCGCCAGTCAAGATTGCGATGTCCTGCAACATTGCCTTGCGACGGTCACCAAAGCCAGGAGCCTTAACAGCTACTGAGCGGAAGTTGCCACGGATCTTGTTAACAACAAGTGTGGAAAGTGCTTCGCCTTCAACATCTTCAGCGATGATGGCAAGTGGCTTACCGGACTGCATAACCTTTTCCAAGATTGGAAGTAGGTCTTTGATTGCCGAAACCTTTGAGTTAACGATCAAGATGTATGGATCTTCAAGAACAGCTTCCATGCGCTCGGCATCGGTAACGAAATAAGGCGAGATGTAACCCTTGTCAAAGCGCATACCTTCAGTCAGTTCTAGTTCAAGACCGAATGTGTTGCTCTCTTCAACAGTGATGACGCCTTCCTTGCCAACCTTGTCCATAGCTTCAGCGATCATTTCGCCAATCTGTGGGTCAGCTGCAGAGATAGATGCAGTTGCTGCGATCTGTTCCTTGGAATCAACTTTCTGTGCCATGGCAAGAAGTTCGGCGCTGATTGCTTCAACAGCCTTTTCGATTCCACGCTTTAGCACCATTGGGTTTGCACCGGCAGCTACGTTACGTAGGCCTTCGCGAACTAGTGCCTGAGCAAGAACTGTTGCAGTTGTAGTTCCGTCGCCAGCGACATCGTCTGTCTTCTTGGCAACTTCCTTAACTAGTTCTGCACCGATCTTTTCGTATGGATCTTCAAGATCAATTTCCTTGGCGATTGAGACACCGTCATTTGTGATGGTTGGTGCGCCCCACTTCTTTTCAAGAACAACGTTGCGACCCTTTGGGCCAAGCGTTACGCGGACTGCGTCAGCGAGTGTGTTCATACCGCGCTCAAGTGCGCGACGGGCTTCCTCATCGAAAGCGATCATCTTCGACATGTGTATTTTCCTTTTGTGCCAAACGATTAGGGCCTAAGCCCCAGAGTTTTTGGGTTATCACTCGGGGGTTCCGAGTGCTAATACTATTGTTGGCACTCTCACCCCTAGAGTGCAAATCGAGATCCCCAGGACCCCTCAAAATAGGGGTTTTTCCGCATTCAGCGTAGGTGGCTAAGCCGGTTGTGGGCATGGCACAGTTATCTAGTGACCACCATTGCATTCCTGCCAGAAGCTGACTGTATTAATACAGTGGCGGCTCGCGTTTCGTTAGCAAAAACTCCATTAGTGATTTCACCGCCGAATGAGGATTTGCGCTGGGTGACTCATGTTGCTGCCCAACTTGCTTCAACAGCCGAACCCTTACTTTTGGTGTTTCATGGTGCCACGAGCGTTCATGCACCAGCCATTGGATTTAGCCGAAGATCACTTCGACGCCCTGCCATTGGTTATGTATTGATTGATCCAGTTATGCCAACTATTGGCGGCGATTACGGTGATTGGCCAGATGCTCCAGTAACTGTTGTGATTACCAATGCTGCGGATGAATCTGCCAAAGAAGCTTCATTGCAATCGCGATTGCGCGGTTGGAAAGTTACTACCGATTCACCACAGGAAGTTTTGGCAGCGCTTTAGCCGCGTGACGCAACAGACAGTTTGCGCACAATCGGACGCGGTAAATACTGTGCAATCAAACTCAAGAATTTGTATTGCAGGCCTGGCACGCTGATTGGCTTTCCTTTTTCAAAATCTTTTAGGGACTTTGCAACTACCGCATCAACATCAAGCCACATCCAATTTGGGATAGTCTGCGTGTCCATGTTTGCGCGCGAATGAAATTCTGTGCGGGTGTAACCAGGACATAGGGCTAAGACGTGCACGTTTGATTTTTTATGAAGTGTTGCTAGTGCCTCGCTAAAACTTGTAACCCAAGCTTTGGCAGAACTGTAAGTTCCGCTCGACATCCAGCCCGCAACAGAACTGACGTTAATCACGCCACCGCGATCACGGGCAATCATTCCCGGCATTGCAGCATGAGTTATTCGCATAACAGCAGTCACCAATACATCAAGTAAGTTTTGCTCTGCTTCAATGTCGCCACCCACAAAAGCTTGCTTGATACCAAAGCCTGCATTGTTAACAACTAAATCAATATCATCGCCAGCAGCGCGAATACAAACTTTGTCTAACTGCGCCCGATCCGAAAGATCAGCTTGCAGTATCTCAATGTCGATGTCGTGCTTCGACTTAAGTTCACCAGCCAAACTCTCAAGTCGAGCAATGTCACGCGCAACCAAAACTAAGTCACCACCTTTAGCAGCAAGTTGTTTGGCATAAGAAGCGCCAATTCCAGCGGTTGCCCCAGTGATTAATGCAGTCACAGTTATGCTCTTCGGTTTGGTCGCCAGACCACAACTGCAGTTGATGGTCCCATGGCTTCACGCAAGCGAATGTTTTCTTTTAATGCGCGTTCGAGTTGCTCTTCGAGAATCAAGATGCGCATGATGCCAGAGAGTGTGACACCTTCGTTAGAAAGTTTTGTGACTTCCCGCAGGCGCTGAATATCTTTGAGGGAATAAAGGCGATTGCGACCAACTGATCGGCCGGGTGAAACTAAACCAAGGCGGTCATACTGGCGCAAAGTTTGCGGGTGTAGTCCAGCTAATTGCGCGGCAACTGAGATGACATAAACCGGAACTTCGTCATCGTGTTCAAAATCAATCATCGGTTCCCTTTCGGGCATTGGATAAATTGCCACTCTTGCGCATCAATTCTTCGCGTGGATCAAATTCAGTAGTAGCTGCGGCAAATTCATCAAGTGCTTTTTGAGCTGCTGGCGTTAGATCTTTTGGCACAGCAATGTCAACAGAAACAATTAAGTCGCCAGACTTCTCCGGCTTTACAACGCCCTTGCCACGAGCTCGGAATTTCGCGCCAGTCTTGGTGCCGGCTGGAATTCTGATTGTGACCGCGGGTCCATCAAGTACTGGAACCTTAATGTCTGCGCCGTTTACTGCCTCATCAAATTTGATGGGCACGGTCACTGTTAGGTTGTCACCATCTCGATCAAATACTGGATGCGAGGCCACAGTTACATTAATGAATAAGTCGCCAGCTGGGGCTCCTGGTTCGCCAGCTTGACCTTTACCTTTGAGTCGAATTCGTTGATCGTTTTTTACCCCGGCAGGAATGCGCGCAGAGACTGCACCAGTGTTTAATCTAAGCGGCACAGTCACACCGTGAATTGAATCTTCGAAACTTATTGTGATCGAAGTTTCCAAGTCGGCGCCTTTTCTAGGGCCGCGTTGTCGACCTCCGCCAAATAGCCCTCCGAAAATGTCGGAAAGATCGCCACCACCAAACAGGTCATCAACATTTACATTTTGACCGCCAGGAAATCCACCAGATCCCCGACGCGCGCCTCCCATTGGGCCACCAGCTCCGTAACGCCGCGCTTCATCATATTCAGCGCGTCGCTTTGCATCAGAAACCACGTCATAAGCTTCGCTAACTGCTTTGAATTTCTCTTCAATTTTTTTATCGCCAGAATTTGTATCCGGATGAAGATCTTTCGCAAGCTTGCGATACGCCTTCTTGATAGTTGCAGCATCTGCATCCTTAGAGACACCAAGGATTTTGTAGTAATCCTTTTCGTACATATCTTTTACGCTCATGGTGTCTCCTTTCTGATGCGTTAAGTATCTGAGAAATTGGAACTAATTATTCAGCGTTTACGGTTTCTGGATCAGCTACGCTCACGATTGCAGCACGAATGATTCGGCCATTGAATTCATAGCCTGGCTGAAACACATTCATGCATGTTGAGGTGGCAACTTCAGCACTGTATTCGTGTGAAATTGCTTCATGCTTAGTTGGATCGAATGCATCTCCAGGTTGGCCAAATGGTTTTAGACCTAGTCGAGTGACGGTTGACTCTAGTGATTCGCCCACACTC
>JBIIFI010000122.1:0-4015 GCA_044237405.1 Candidatus Nanopelagicales bacterium
TACAGCTGCCGCCTCAGCTCTAGGTGCGATGACTTTTCGAGTCGGACCACTGCAAAGCGATCCAGATCTCATTCGCGCCACAATTGAAGATCAATTAGTTCGCGCCGATGTAATTATTACTGCGTGCGGAATGAACTCCGGTGATTACGATTTGCTGACTGCTGTGCTTCGCCAATTAGGACGAGTTGAATTCAGTCGTGTAAATATGACACCTGGCAGTGCCCAAGGATTTGGCATCATCGGTCCAGATTCCACACCAATTTTTGTGTTACCCGGTAATCCAATTGGGGCATTACTTTCTTTTGATATTTTTGCTCGCCCATTAATACGCAGGCTGATGGGGCATAGCAAGATTCATCACCGAACCATTGAAGCAAAACTTGTAACGACAGTGGAGGGCGCTGGCGAAGATGCGAGATATGTGCGGGCACATGTCTCACGATCCAAGGGTGTAACAAGTGTTAGTTCGATAGAAAACAACACTGACCATCCGCTATCCGGACTAGGTACCGCCGACTCTTTGATAATTGTTCCGGCTGGAACTATTCGCCTAAATGCTGGTGAGACTGTCAAGGTGCTACAACTTGATACCGCGTTAGATGAATAGGTAGAAATTCAATTGAGCAAATCATGGCCCATCACATTAAGTCACGGTGATGTAAGAGTTCGGCCACTTCGAGTGCGCGATGCCAAAAAATGGCAAAAATTGCGAGCCAGTAATCATGAATGGCTACATGAATGGGAAGCCACCTCACCACTTCCAAGCGTTGAACCACCACCTACTTTTCGGCAAAGTGCTAGACGCATGCGCGCTGAAGCTCGCGAAGGTAAAACTATGCCATTTGTGGTCGAGTATCGTGGCGAATTCGTAGGGCAAATTAATGTTTCGGACATAACTTACGGATCGTTGCGGGGCTGCCATTTTGGATATTGGATTTCGGAAAGCGCTTCGGACAAGGGTGTCATGACTACGGCAGCAGCTTTAGTCTCAGACCACTTATTGCAGACCTTGCAGTTACACCGAATCGAAATCGCAATTCGTCCCGAGAACGTTCCTAGTAATCGTCTGGCAGTGCGACTGGGCTATCAATTCGAAGGCATTCGACCAAATTTCTTGCACATTAACAGTCAGTGGCGAGACCACAACATCTACGTGATGCAGCCGGGCACAATTTCTGGAAGCGTCCTAAATCATATATTGAAGTCGCGCGACACGAAGGTAAGTTAACCGCGTAGATCCAATGGAAACCGGGGTTTTACCCGTACCGTAAATATCCATGACCGGCTTGTTGTACCTCATAGTAATTGTGATGTGGGCCGTAGTTTTAGTTCCGATCTGGCTCAAGAGCCACGACCGTACCCAGACTGAAAAAAATCTTCTAGAAGAGGGCGAAGTTTCGCCGCAGTGGCGTTGGCGACAACGCGAACCTATGTCACCTCGACAACTTGCATTTGTAAGACGACGCAGAGTTGCGATGGTTCTGTTCACTGCATTGGTTGCAACTTTAGTTTTAGGTTCATCCGGAATAATTCCAATTTATTGGTCTGCACTCCCAGTTGTAATGATTGCAGGATTTACTGCAGCTGCCGCTAAAAATTTCCGATCTGCTCCGCACAAGGTTTATCAAAGTAATTCTCAAGAGACTTCGGCACCACTTACACAACCAGCGATACCTGGCCAAGTAACTGAAGTTGTAGCGCTAACCGAAACAGTTACTGAAACCCGTCGAACCTGGCAACCAATCGAAACTCCATTACCGTCTTATGTAAATGCGGACAAAGCTACCAAGTATGCGCGCGTACTTGATTCCGAAAAACCATGGACGGGTCAAGACATGGTTGAACAAGCAGAACTCCTTAGAAATCAGCGGGCTGCTCGAATCCAAGAATCCCAAAAACGTCTTGAAGAAGCTCGGGCCGCGGCCATGGAAAAAGCACGAAAAGCAGCACTTGCCGCTGCCGCCTCTTACCCGGAAGTAGCCGAAAAGCGCGCAGTTAACGAATAACAATTCCTCGTTAGACTAAAACGAGGAAGGGGCGCAAGGTATGCAGACCACAGTTAAAGTTTCAGGAATGACTTGTGGGCATTGTGTCTCAGCCGTAACCATGGAACTTTCATTAGTGCCTAATGTCACCGCAGTAGATGTAGATCTAGCAGCAGGCCAGGTGACCATTACTTCGCAAATCGCTCTGGATGATTCCCAAGTTTCCACCGCAATTAACGAAGCTGGATATGAGCTAGTTTCGGATTAATGGCATCGCGCAGCGTCGAACTAAGTATCGGTGGAATGACCTGTGCTTCGTGTTCTCGCCGTGTTGAAAAGGCATTAGAAAAAATCGATGGAGTTCGAGCCTCTGTCAACTACGCAACAGGCGTTGCATTTGCTGATGTTGATCCCGAAATCACAAATGAACAGTTAGTAAGTGCGATTGAAAAGACTGGATACTCAGCTTCGGTCTCCGGCAAAGCAATTGAACTTTATGGTGTTAAAGAGTTTAAACTACGCTTGACTGTAAGTGCGCTGCTAACAATTCCGTTAATGACAATTTCAATGCTGCCTAGCTTGCAGTTTACTGGTTGGCAGTGGGTGTGCGCTGGACTGGCAACACCTGTATCTATTTGGTGCGCCTGGCCATTTCATCGAGCAGCATATTTAAATTTGCGCCATCGCGCAGTAACCATGGACACTTTGGTAAGTCTGGGCGTAATCGTTTCATTCTTGTGGTCAATTTGGGCAATTCTGTTTACTACTGCTGGTTCAATTGGAATGAAAATGAGTGCTGAATTTTTTCCGGCGCGAAATCACTTTTCGCATCCAGAACTTTATTTCGAAGTAGCTGCTGGAGTGACCACTTTGGTCTTGCTCGGCAAGTACCTGGAACATCGCGCTCGCGAGCATTCGGTAAAGGCTATTGAGAATTTGGCCACCTTGAATCCAAAGTACGCATTAGTTATCAAGAGCGGTAAGCAAATAACAACTCCAATTGAAGATGTTGTAGTTGGCGATGAAATCTATGTTCCAGCTGGTTCACAGATTCCAGTTGATGCCGTAGTGCTATCTGGAACCGGCCACATTGATAACTCACTGGTAACCGGGGAGTCTTTGCCCATATCAGTTTCTGTTGGTGACGAAGTAATTGGTGCGACGGTTTTGCTAGATAGCGCATTAACCATTAAGGCAATCGCAGTTGGTAAAGACACAGTACTCTCTGGAATTTCCCGACTAGTGCATCAAGCACAAACTGGGAAAGCAGAAGTGACCAGACTGGTAGATCGAGTCTCGGAAATATTTGTTCCGATTGTGATCTTCATTGCCACTGCAACTGCCTTAACGTGGTGGGTTATTTCACAGGATGCTGGTTTGGCTATGACCACAGGAATCGCAGTTCTGGTAATCGCCTGTCCTTGCGCCTTGGGATTAGCGACACCGACTGCACTCCTTGTGGGCACTGGTCGAGGCGCACAACTTGGCATTTTGATTCGAGGTCCACACGCCATCGAATCAAGCCAAAAAGTCAGTGTCATGATTATGGACAAGACTGGCACGCTAACCAATGGTCGAATGAGTGTTGTCGAAGTCGTTACTCAAATTACCGAGCAAGACTTATGGCAAATAGTTGATGCATTAGAAGCAAGTTCTACGCATCCGATAGCAACAAGTTTGCGCAAACATGCTCGCTCACTTGGAATAAACCCAGACATTGCACATGACGTACAAACTCTGGGTGGCACTGGCGTACAAGGAACTGTTAATGGAAAGTCATGTGCGATTGGTTCCGCTACCTGGTTCTCGATTCGAGATGTAAACCTGCAACAAGCGGTAACTCAATTTCAAAGTCGTGGTGACAGCGTTGTAGTCGTTTATGTAGCAGGCGAAGCAGTGGCGGTCATTGCACTTGCTGATGGCATAGACAAGACGGCGGTATCGGCACTTGCACATTTGCAAAAGCTAGGAATTAATCCAATCGTGTCATCCGGAGATAACAAATTAGCGGTAAAGAAAGTTTGTGACCA
>JBIIFI010000124.1:0-4010 GCA_044237405.1 Candidatus Nanopelagicales bacterium
GTTTCGTTTAGAAGCACTACACCCAAAATCGATGCAGTTAGTGGTTCCATCAAACCAACCGTTACTGCTGTAGCAGCTCCGATTCTGGCAATGCCATAAATAAAGAATGCGTAGGCAACTGCAACAGTAACTATGCCGCCGTAAAGCACGCCAATAAGCAAAACCGGGTCTTGCAAAAAGCTAAAGTCTCTGCCGTAACTCAATGGCGCTTGAAAAATTGTTCCAATCGTAAACATTGGGGCTACACATTGAAACGGTGTGTGCCGCTTGGAGATCATGCCCATTCCAGTTGCTTGCAGGGAATAGCCAAAGGCCGCGGCTAGCGCAAAACCAATTCCTAAAACATTGACAGTGTTATTTCCACTTGGCCAGTTAAGAGCAACTACACCTGCAATTGCGATTAAAGTACCGATCGCCCATTGCTTACCTGGTGGTTGCTTCAGTGCAATCCAAGCAATCAACCCAACAAAGATCGGTGCCACACCGATTGACACAACGGCTGCGACACCAACGCCGGTTAATTGAAATGCCAAAATGAAAAGTGGGAAAAACAATGCAGCGCCAGTGCCAGCAACCAAAATTGGAACTATGTCTTGCTTGGTGTAGCGCTTCTTGTTTTTAGAAAAGAGCACCAATAGCCAGAGCGCAGTTGTGCCAGTGAGATTGCGAATCAGGGAATACTGAAACTCCGTGCCCTCTGGGAAAAGCCCTACAACTGGACCTACTGTGCCCCAGATAATTGTTCCTAGAGCAACAGCAAAGATTCCAAGTGTGCGACCATCTGATCGCTTGCGATGCCTACCCGTTTGTTGGGAAGCCAAGGTTCAATCCACCATGGCTTGGATCTAACCAGCGACTGGTTACAACCTTGCCACGAGTAAAGAAGTGAACGCCTTCAGTTCCGTGAGCGTGGGTATCGCCAAATAGTGATGCTTTCCAGCCACCGAACGAGAAGTAAGCCATTGGAACAGGGATTGGAACGTTGATTCCGATCATGCCAACTTCAACTTCGTTCTGGAAGCGGCGAGCTGCGCCACCGTCGTTAGTAAAGATCGCAGTTCCGTTGCCGTATGGGTGATCATTGATCAGCTTCAAGGCTTCTTCGTAAGTGTCGGCGCGAACTACCGAAAGAACTGGACCAAAGATTTCTTCCTTGTAGATCGTCATATCCTTGGTCACGTTGTCAAACAGCGTTGGTCCGATGAAGTAACCTTCACCATCGCTATCTGGAACAACATCGCGGCCATCAACTACGACGGTAGCGCCTTCAGCAACACCGGTGTCGATGTAGCCCTTGACCTTGTCGCGGTGAACGCCAGTAACAAGTGGACCCATGTCAGTTCCGCGGGTTCCATCGCCTGTGACGATCTTGCCCATACGATCTTCAATCTTTGAGATCAAGTCATCTGCAATTGGGCCTACAGCAACAAGTGCGGAGATCGCCATGCAACGCTCGCCAGCAGATCCAAAGCCAGCGTTAACTGCAGAGTCTGCAGCTAGATCTAGGTCGGCATCTGGAAGCACGACCATATGATTCTTTGCCCCACCTAATGCCTGGATGCGCTTGCCGTTTGCAGTTCCAGTCTCGTAGATGTACTTAGCAATTGGGGTTGAGCCCACGAAGCTAACAGCCTTGATGTCTGGATGAGTAAGAATGCGATCGACGGCTTCTTTGTCACCATGCACAACGTTGAATACGCCGTCTGGAAGACCTGCGTCTTTCCACATCTGCGCAATGAAGTTTTGTGCGCTTGGATCTTTTTCTGATGGTTTGACAATTACAGAGTTACCAGCTGCGATTGCAATTGGGAAGAACCACATTGGCACCATGGCTGGGAAGTTAAACGGAGAAATGATTCCGACTACACCTAGTGGCTGACGGATGCTGTAAACATCTACGCCAGTTGAAACACTCTCCGAATATCCGCCCTTTAGAAGGTGTGGGATACCGCAAGCAAATTCCACAACTTCCTGGCCACGCATAACTTCACCAAGTGCATCTGACAAAACCTTGCCGTGCTCAGCAGTAATGATTGCTGCAAGTTCTTCCTTGCGAGCATTCAAAATCTCGCGGAACGCAAACATAATTGTTACGCGCTTTGAGAGCGAAGTTGCCGCCCATTCCAGGCCAGCACGCTTTGCAACGGCTACGGCTTCGTCCATATCAGAGGTGGACGCGAAGTCAACCGTTCCAGACAATTTGCCTGTTGCCGGGTTATAAACCTCACCGGTGCGGGCTGCTTTGCCAGTCCAGGCTTTGCCATCGATCCAGTGCGTGATGTGGTTAGTCATAGTTACTCCTTGTTGCGGTAATACCCAAATCTAGTGGGTGCGGTACGGGGTTAGCGAGGTAGGTTATGTTCATGACGCAAATCCGCTCAATTGTCGTATCCACCCAAGAAACCCTGCGGGAAAGCGGCACCGCTGTAACCCCAGCGACTGTCAAAGTTGTGGCTGCCGCAGTGGTGACCAATCCCCTTGCCGGCAAGGCTTTAGTTAAAGACTTAACTGAACTAGAGATGATGAGTATTGAAGTAACTGCCATCTTGGCTGATCGCGCCGTTAAAGCGCTGGAAGCTTTGGGACTAAGTGCTGCTGATATTCGAGGCTATGGCAAAGGCGCCATTGTCGGAACTGATGGCGAACTCGAGCACACCGCGGCAGTTTTGCATCCACGCTTTGGCGCTTCGGTGCGTGCTGCAATTGGTGGTGGCGCAGACATCATTCCTGGCACTAAAAAAGTTGCTGGACCTGGCGCTTCGATCACAATGCCAATCGGTAACAAAGATGATCGCTGGGAATTTGATGACATGGATTCTGCTGAGATAACGATTGGCGATGCTCCGCGCGCTAACGAAATGGTGATCGCAATTGTCTATTCAGTCGGCGGGCGACCACATGCTCGCGTAACGAAGGTGAAGTAAATGTTTAAAGCAATCATTTTGTTAAAGCGCGGCGAGAACATGAGTCACGATGAGTTCAAACAGTGGTGGCTTGTTGACCATTCGGGTAAGGCTGCGCAGTTACCAGGAGTGCGCAAGATCGTATTTAACTTGGTTGACGATGGCAGTGCTTATGATGGCGTTTCTGAACTTTGGTTTGATTCCAAGGAAGATTTTGAAGCGGCTTATGCAACTGAAATTGGAAAAGGCGTGGCAGCTGATTCGTTAGCTCACTTATCTGCGCGCGAACGCATGTTCGTCGTAGAAAACGACATCCTCTAATAGATAGAGAGTAATTAAATGGCTACCGAAATTCGAGGAATCCTCGCTGCAATCACTACCCCGTTTACGGCTGATGGCAGTGCGCTGGATGAACCTGCAATGCATGCCCAAATCAATCGACTAGTCGATGCCGGCATCCATGGCGTAGTTCCAACTGGAACTACTGGTGAGTTCATGACATTGACCCCGCGGGAATACCGTCGGGTTTTTGAAGTTGTAAATGAAGCGGCGGCAGGACGTTGCCATGTGTTTGCTGGCGTTGGTTCCACTTCTACTGCCGAAGCAATTTCACTTGCCCAACATGCCGAGAAGTCGGGATCCACTGGCGTGATGTTATTGCCACCGTTTTATGCCGCACCAAACTTTGCCGAGTTGCAAGTCTTTATGCGCTCGGTTGCCGAATCCATTTCTATTCCAGTTATGTATTACAACATTCCAAGTTCAACCGGTGTAACGCTGAACGCCGAACAGATCGCAACTCTTGGTGAGATCCCTGGAGTTAATTACTTAAAGGACACTTCAGGTGACGCCGTAACTATGGCTGACTTACTTGTTAACCGAGCTGACAAGATCAAGGCGTTTAACGGTTGGGATACCTTGACATTCTTTGGTCTAGCAAGTGGCGCTGAGGCTTCAGTTTGGGGCACAGCTACAGTCATTCCTGAACTAGCCGTTGCACTTTACAAAGCACTTGCTGTTGATAATGAATTAGCTGCCGGGCGAGAACTTTGGAAAAAGATCTGGCCGATTTGCGACTTCTTAGAATCAGTTAACTACTACGCAGGC
>JBIIFI010000125.1:0-4004 GCA_044237405.1 Candidatus Nanopelagicales bacterium
GTGCGCGTCGTACTCAGCTCGGGTAACTACTTTGACGTCAAAGAGCATCCGCGAGTGATCTACTCCGCAAAGTTCAGCGCACTTACCCACAAACTCACCTTCGGTATTTGGGGTAACAGCGAATTGATTGTTTCGGCCTGGGACTACGTCCATCTTCATTAAAAAGGCTGGGATCCAGAATGAATGGATTACATCTGGTGAAGTTAATTCAAATTTTACTTTTTCATCTACTGGCAACCAAAGCACAGGTGGTTGACCTGGCGTACCAACATCGTAAACATTTTCATCTTCGTAGTTAAATGCCCAAGACCAACGCCAGCCAACAACATTTACGCTGTGAGTCTGGCTATCGTCTAGCTTGGTTAAAATTGTTTGGTCACGTTGCGTGAAGTAGAAAAGCACCAGAATCATCATTAACGGCACGACCGTGTACAGAATCTCAAGTGGCACGTTGTATCGAACTTGCTCGGGCAAGCCATCGCCTTCTTTGCGACGGTAGGCAACTATGGCCCATAGCAATAGGCCCCACACCAAGACACCAACGATTAAAGCTGCCAGCCAAGATCCTTGCCAAAGTGAAAGAATTCGATTTCCTTCTTCGGTGGCGGGTTCTGGCATGCCAAGTCGGCCATACTCGTTATCTAGTGAACATCCAGAAAGCAAAATCATTGCGAATAGAACCGCGGGAATGGTTCTTAGTTGCCGACGGCGCACTTTGGTTTTCACTGGTGACTAGTCCTTTTGGTTGAGCCGATTACGGCACAATAATCGCGCCAATAAACGAATTTCCTAGGCTTAACATTACCCCAAACCCTTTGAGATAACGGGTTTGGGATCACTCAAGGGAGCAAGATCACATTTGCCACTAGTGGCCTAAATCTAGTGCCTAAAACTTGGGTGGCAAGTGCAAAAGGTTAGGTAAATTGGCGCAATATTCCGCGCGGCTAACGGATTTGGCCCCGAGTGAGCGCAAATGATCAGTCATCCATTGCGTATCGATGATTCGACCAGATCCATCGTTTAGGGTGCTTGCCAGGTGCACTAGGGCCGCTTTCGAGGCATCCGTCGCGTAGTGGAACATTGACTCACCGGCAAACACGCCACCGATTTCCACGCCATAGAGTCCCCCGACTAGTTGACCTGCGGTGTCTCTGACTTCAACAGAGTGGGCCTTTCCAAGCTCATGCAATTTACAAAATGCTGTGATGACTTCCTGATTAATCCAGCCACCTTCCCGACGTGGGTCCGCGCACGCAGTTATCACAGCTTCGAAATCACAATTTACTGTGATGGAAAACTTACTCATGCTTTTTTTCAACGAGTTTGAAACTACAACATCACTTGGATGAAAAATTGCACGCTGCGCTGGAGACCACCAACCGATTGCAGATTCCAATCCATCGATTTCATATGGCATTGGAAACAAACCTTGGCTATATGCTGCGATTAAGACTTCAGGACGCCAAGTGGATCCGAAGGTAGTTAACTTTGGCCACTCAATGTTTGGATTTTTTACCAATGGGATGCCGGTGGAGTCAAATGCGCTAATTGCAATTAAGTCAATTGCCTCGGGCGCCAAAGTTGGATCAGGAAAGTTGTTATCCCAATCAAGGCTCATAATGTTTAGCGGCCTAGGTGACTTGCCACATCTTGGGCGCAGTCTTTCCCGTAAGCCTGCCCCAAGCGATCAATAAATTCATCTTTATCCAACTCGAACTCTTGGGTTCCTACCGTTTCAATTACGTAGGTAGCTAGAAGTGATCCAACTTCTGCGCAACGCTGTAACTCCAGTCCCCAGCCCAGACCCATTAGGAAGCCTGCTCTAAATGCATCGCCAACACCAGTTGGATCTTTAATTACCTTCTCCTGAGCAACCGGGACAGTGATATCTAAGCCATCCCGAGAGGTAATGTGAGCCCCGTTTTTGCCAAGCGTTGTAATGCGCACGCCAACGTGTTGCAAAACTTCATCAGGTGCCCAACCAGTGCGCTGCTCAATCAAAGTAGCTTCGTATTCGTTGTTAAACAGATAAGTTGCGCCGTCGATCACATCAATTGTCTGCGGACCATCTAATCGAGGAAGTTGCTGTGATGGATCAGCCACAAATGGCACACCTAGAGCCTTGCAAGCCAAAGTATGCTTTCGCATCGCAGCTGGATCATCAGCGCCGATTAGGACCAGACCAAGGCCATCAACTTTTTTTGCAATTTCAGTAAGTTCCAGTTCGCCAGACTCACTCATTGCACCTGGATAAAAAGAGGCGATCTGATTTTGTTCTTGGTCGGTGGTGCACATAAATCTTGCGGTATGCGCAGTTTTCGAAACATGTACGTGTTCACAATTAACGCCATGTGTTTCCAGCCATTTTTTGTATTCAGCAAAATCGGAGCCAACGGCTGCTACCAGTAATGGATTTCCGCCTAATACGCCCATGCCAAAACATATATTTGCAGCTACACCGCCCCGACGAATCTGCAAGTCATCAACGAGAAATGACAGCGAGACATTGTGTAGCTGGTCAGCCATCAACGAATCGTTGAACAGCCCTGGAAAGGTCATCAGGTGGTCAGTGGCAACTGAGCCAGTAATTGCGATACGCACAGTCGTTGAGCCTAACAAGAAAGCCACCCTCGAATCTGCAAGGGTGGCTTTTTGCTCGAAACAGAATTAACTGCTTTTGGGTGATTGCTCTTTAATTGAAAGAATCACCGCAGGCACAGGAACCTGACGCATTTGGATTATCGATTGTGAAGCCTTGCTTTTCAATCGTGTCAACAAAATCAATTACTGCCCCACCTAGATAAGGCACGCTCATGCGATCAACTACAACGCCTACACCATTGATTTCCTGGCGAACATCACCATCAAGGCTGCGGTCATCGAAAAATAGTTGGTAACGCAGGCCAGAGCAACCGCCAGGCTGAACGGCAATTCGAAGGTTTAAATCGTCGCGACCTTCTTGGTCTAGTAAATTCTTTACTTTCACGGCAGCAGTCTCAGTAATCACTACGCTCGTTGCTTGAGTAGTTTCGGCGGTCATTTCTCTCCCTTATTGCGTTGCTCTCTCTAGGCTACGACAAAGTTGCATATATTGCGATATTTGGCGCCAGCGACCTAGCGGCGTCCCCAGGTTTGGCAAACTCGACTGGTTACCTCAATAAGCACTTGCTGGGGATCAGCTAGTGAGCGTTCGCGACCAGCGAATTCTGACATCGAATAGGCCGAGTCGATTCCAGCGGCAGCACACTCGCGCTTACCAAGTCGCACATCGCCAGCGATTGCTATACATGGTTTGCCAAGTGCTGCGGCGTGACTGGCAACCCCGGCAATGACTTTGCCATGCAGACTTTGATCGTCCAAGCAGCCTTCCCCGGTGATTACCAGATCGGCAAGCGCAATCTGACGGTCAAGTTCGACAATTTCCAGCACTGTTTCTATGCCTGCCACTCGAGTTGCTCCCAAAAGCATCAGTCCATATCCAAGTCCTCCGGCAGCACCGGAACCTAATGCAACTGCTGGATCCTTGCCATCACTGCGTCGTCCACAAACTTTGCTGAAATTTTCTAATGCGCCTTCGAGTTCCATTACGGCAAAATCATCCGCACCCTTCTGCGGCGCAAAAATTGCGGTGGCGCCTCGAAGTCCTAGCAATGGGTTGTCGACATCGCTAGCTACGACGATTTCGACTTGGGCAAAATTGGCAACTGCTGGCGATAGATCAATTTCCGAAATTTGGTTCAGGCCAGCGCCACCTGCTGTCAGGGTTGCATCCGCTGTAGCGCCAATGGCCGCTAGCATTCCAGCGCCACCATCATTGGTGCCACTGCCGCCGAGTCCAATCGTGATTTTGGTGACTCCGTGACGCTTTGCATCAAACATTAATTCGCCCACGCCAAATGTTGATGTTTTTCTCGGATCCCGGTCGTGACTTGAAATCAAGTGCAGGCCGCAGGCTTGCGCCGACTCAATCCAAGCTTGCGAACCTTTAACTAGATATTGCGCAG
>JBIIFI010000126.1:0-3984 GCA_044237405.1 Candidatus Nanopelagicales bacterium
AAGATCTTAATGTGTTTTGCAGTGCCTCCGCGCACAGCACCCCACTCGCTAGTACTCTGTCCTGTATGCGATTGGGAGTGTTGGACGTGGGTTCAAATACTGTTCACCTGCTTATCGTCGATGCCCATGCGGGAGCGGCTCCGGTACCAGCTTTATCGCAGAAATATGAGCTTCGGCTTTCTGAGCAACTCAAGGATGATGGCTCGCTAAAGAAAGCCTCAGTTAAATCTTTGATTGATGTGCTTCAGGAGTGCAACACATTTATTTCCGACCATAACTGCGACGAGTTACTAGCATTCGCGACCTCTGCCATTCGCGAATCCAGTAATTCAGATGCGATTCTCAAGAAAATCAAGCAAGAAACCGGAGTCGAGTTACAGGTGCTTGATGGTGAGCACGAAGCTGTGCTGACCTTTTTGGCAGTTCGGCGGTGGTTTGGTTGGTCATCCGGTCGATTGCTCGTGGCGGACATTGGCGGTGGATCCTTAGAGGTCGCTATTGGCGCCGACGAACATCCCGAGTTAGCAAAATCCACACCGCTTGGCGCAGGTCGATTGACACGAGATTTTTTCAGCTCTGAAACTCCATCCGCTGACGAAGTCAAGGCGCTGCGAAAGCATGTGCAGGCAACTTTGCAGAGTGATTTTGCAGATCTGATTCGTGGAGATTTCGACCACGCAGTAGCCACCAGTAAGACTTTTAGACAACTTGCCCGCCTAGGGGGAGCAGCGCCATCAAGTGAAGGTCAGCGAATTCAGCGAGAATTATCGCTAGAAACTCTCGATCGCTGGGTACCGAAATTAACAGAAATGACAGTCGCCCAACGCGGTCAACTACCTGGAGTATCAGCAGGTCGCGCGGAACAACTACTGGCAGGTGCGATTGTTGCCCAAGAGACTATGAGTTTTCTTGGTCTAGCTAGCCTCGAAATCTGTCCATGGGCCCTGCGCGAAGGCATAATTTTGCGCCGATTGGACTGGTTTGCCGACGACGCCTAGCAACCCCACCACCGCGTAAAGTTAGTGCTAGATCCGCATTCTGGATCTTCAAAGGTGGGAGAGCAATGCTTCGCGAATTATTAGTTTCAGCATCACGCAGTGAAAAGTTGGAACACTTAGTTTCCACCTCGCCGCTTAGCCGCGGAGTTGTAAATCGATTCGTTGCCGGTACCACTACAGCCGATGTTGTTTCAACCGTCCAAGGACTACATGACAACGGTCTATTGGCTTCAATAGATCGACTTGGCGAAGATACTTTAGATCGATCCGCAGCTGATGTCACAGTTGCGGACTACAAAGATGTCCTGCGCGCAATATCTAATGCCGGATTAACGTCAAGCGCTGAAGTTTCCGTGAAACTATCTGCAGTAGGTCAAGCACTTGGCACAGACGGTGAAAGCATCGCGCTAGAAAATGCCTTGACAATTTGTAGCGCTGCAAACGAAGTTGGCACCACAGTTACTTTTGATATGGAAGATCACACCACTATCGATTCAACTTTGCGGATTTTGACGCAGGTTCGAAAAGAATTTCCTAACGCCGGTGGTGTGCTGCAGTCTCAACTTCATCGAACCGAAGATGATGTCGCTGCGTATTCCTACGATGGCTCACGAATCCGGTTGTGTAAGGGTGCCTATGCCGAAGCTGCGGATGTGGCATTTGTAGACCGCGGTGAAATCGACAAATCCTATGTTCGAAGTATGCGCACTTTGCTCGAATCAGATGCCTATCCAATGCTGGCAACTCATGATCCCCGACTAATTCAAATTGGTCAGGCACTGGCATTGCGCAGTGGTCGAAAGAAGGAAACTTTTGAGTTTCAGATGCTCTTAGGTGTTCGCCCCGAAGAACAACTTCGACTTGCTGACCTTGGCCATAAAGTGCGGATTTACGTACCGTACGGCGATCAGTGGTACCCGTACTTGATGAGACGCATGGCAGAAAAGCCAGCAAACTTATCGCTATTCCTGCGGTCCTTGGTTTCAAAGAGTTAGGAAACGAATATGACTACCGCCATCATCGGAGCTGGCGTAATGGGTGAAGCTCTGTTGTCTGGGTTAATTCGCGCTGGTGTTTCTAATTCAGATTTACTAATTGCAGACCGTCGCATCGAGCGCTCAGCAGAAGTAACTGAAAAGTTTGGTGTACATAACGGTACTAATCAAGAGGTTGCGAGCAAGGCCGAAACAGTCGTCCTAGTAGTCAAGCCACAAGACATGGCAACAGTGTTAGGTGAAATCAAAGATGCAATTCGCCCTGGCGCATTAGTAATTTCTTTGGCTGCGGGCATCACCACAAGTTTCATTGAAAACTTACTTCCCGCCGGTACGCCGGTCGTTCGAGTCATGCCTAATACTCCAGCGTTAGTTGATCAAGGTATGGCTGCAATTAACTCAGGATCTCATTGCACCGAAGCCCACCTACAAACTGCAGAAACTTTACTGCGCAGCGTGGGACATGTTGTTCGGGTACCGGAAAAGTATCAAGACGCTGTCACTGCAATATCTGGCTCTGGACCGGCCTACATTTTTTATGTGGTTGAAGCCATGATCGAAGGCGGCGTAATGCTAGGTCTGCCTAGAGATGTAGCGAATGAATTAGTACTGCAAACTGTGATTGGCGCAGCCACCATGTTGCGGGAAACTGGTGAGCACCCGACAGTGCTGCGCGAGCAAGTAACTTCACCAGGTGGAACCACGGTTGCCGCACTGCGTCAGTTTGATGACTTTAAAGTTCGGGCAGCATTTTTAAGTGCAATGGAAGCAGCGCGAGATCGTTCAAAAGAACTGGGTATGCAATAACCAGTTCTTTTGAACGCATAAATACAGCTCAAAATTTCGTTTACCTTGCAATAAATTACATACGTGTAATTTGAGTTACTTTCTGAATCGACTTTCACTTGAGTCCCATTCGCCACTAATGTAAGCATTTACGAATGAGTGTGAAGTTCAGCCCGGAGGGGAAGCCGGTGCTTAGCCCACACAGAATGGTTTTGGTGACCTATGGGTGCAGCGAATGAACGTCCTCTCGGTGAGGTTCGATTCCTAACTGTTGCTGAAGTAGCAACAGCAATGCGCGTTTCAAAAATGACGGTGTATCGATTGGTACACAACGGAGAACTACCAGCTGTTCAAGTTGGTCGTTCATTTAGAATTCCAGAACAAGCAGTTCACACTTACCTACAGGAATCTTTTGTAGAAGCTGGGTAACTTTCGAAGTACTGCGATACCGCAGTTTTTCAACCCAAAGTAAGTGCGTAGACTTGTAAGTAACAACAGATGTAAAGGTGGTCCAAATGGGCTCGGTGATCAAGAAGCGCCGCAAGCGCATGGCCAAGAAGAAGCATCGCAAGATGTTAAAGAAGACGCGTTCACAGCGTCGCAATAAGGGCAAGTAAGCCCTTCTTAAACCTCAGGCGCGGGAGCGTCGGGATGCAGCAATTGCGATTCCGGCACCCGCGCCGATTAATGCAATCGCAGTTGCTCCAGCTGGAACCCCGTATCGCTTGATTAGGCGCTGCCTGCGGAAGTCGTGTACCGGCCAACCGTGTTCACTGGCATAACTTCTAAGTTCTGAATCTGGATTTATCGCAGTTGGGTTTCCGACACAGTTAAGTAATGGAATGTCATTGCTGGAATCTGAATACGCAAAACTGTGATTCAAAACTAGATCGTGTTTCTCAGCCAATGCTTCAACAGCTAATGCTTTTTGGGCACCGTGCATCGGTGGGTTCTTGAGGCGGCCGGTGTAAACGCCGTTTTCAACTTCACTCACAGTCGCAATGGCTCCAGTTAATCCCAACTTGGTAGCAATTATGTTTGCTAATTCGATGGGAGCCGCTGATACCAACCACACTTGGTGACCGGCTGCTCGATGCATATGAGCAAGTTGCACCGTGCCAGGCCATACTTTGTCGGCCATTATCTCGTCGTAGATTTCCTCTGAGAGCGCAGTAACTTCCTCAACATTTCTTCCCGTCACAAAA
>JBIIFI010000127.1:0-3934 GCA_044237405.1 Candidatus Nanopelagicales bacterium
CACTATTCACAACTAGTCCTCGCACCGCACAGCACCGGGAAGCCTTAGTCCGAGCGCAAGTACTTGCCGACGCAGTGGCCTTTGCCCGGAACTTGATTAACACCTCGCCACTGCATCTTGCGCCAGCAGACTTAGCTCGCGGAGCAAAATCATTTCTTGCCGGCACCAAAGTTAAAGTTGAGATCTTGGACGAGAAGGCACTGGCTGCAGGCGGATACGGCGGCATTCTTGGCGTTGGCCAAGGGTCTACTCGCCCACCGCGATTAATTCGCATGGAATACCGTCCGAAGGGCGCTACCAAGCATGTGGCATTAGTCGGCAAAGGCATCACATTTGATACTGGTGGAATATCGCTAAAGCCACCAGCAAATATGCATCATATGAAAGATGACATGTCAGGTGCAGCTGCAGTTATTTCAACCATTCGCGCCATTGCAGATTTAGAGTTAAACGTTTCCGTCACCGCATACGCAGCTTGTGCGGAAAACATGCCTGGTGGCGGCGCACAACGCCCGGGTGATGTCATAACTACTTACGGTGGTCGCACCATCGAAGTTTTAAACACTGACGCCGAAGGTCGATTAGTTATGGCAGATGCTTTAGTGCGCGCCGCCGAGGATAATCCCGACGTTGTTATCGACATTGCAACTTTGACGGGCGCGGCTGTTGTGGCACTTGGGCATCGCACCGCTGGAGTAATGGGTGATGACCAGGTTCGAGATGCAATCAAGGCAAGCGCTGATCGGGTTGGTGAAGAATTCTGGCCTATGCCGCTACCTGAAGAGCTGCGCCCAGAACTTGATTCATTAGTTGCCGATATCGCCAACGTTGGATCCCGCGAAGGTGGCATGCTCTCGGCTGGCTGGTTCCTAAAGGATTTCATTGCTGAAGGCTTGCCGTGGGCACATCTAGACATTGCAGGTCCAGCATTTAACCCTGGCAGCCCTTGGGGTTACACGCATAAGGGTGGCGTTGGCTTTGGAATTCGAACCATGTTGGCGTTTGCCGAAGACGTCATGGATGGAACTGCTGAGATCTAGGCCACTCTTTTAGACCCGGACGGATTTGGTTTTCCTGCGCGTGAAAGACTAGAGGTAGCGCCAAAGCGCACCGGGGCAGATTTGCGGAGGATTGATGCACGACATCGTAATTTTGGGTGGCGGAAGCGGTGGCTATGCCTGCGCTTTACGGGCTTCGCAACTGGGGCTTTCCGTAGTGTTAATTGAACAAGACAAACTTGGTGGCACCTGCTTACATCGTGGTTGCATTCCCACTAAGGCGTTACTACATGCCGCCGAGGTAGCAGATACAGCTCGCGAAGGTGAACATCTTGGCGTTCACAGTACTTTCAATGGCATCGATATGGTCAAGGTGAATGAGTACAAAGACGGTGTTATCGGACGCCTTTACAAAGGTTTGCAAGGTTTAGTTAAAAGTCGTGAGATCACTTATGTCGAAGGTACTGGCAGATTAGTAGCGCCTAACGCTGTTGAAGTTAATGGCCAACGTTACGAAGGCAAGAACATCGTGCTTGCGACTGGTTCTTATGCCCGTTCAATTCCCGGACTGGATATCGATGGTCGCATCATGACCAGCGATCAAGCTTTACAAATGGATTATGTTCCAAAGAGCGTCATCATTTTGGGTGGCGGCGTAATCGGAGTTGAATTTGCTTCGGTTTGGAAATCTTTTGGTGTCGCTGTGACCATTATTGAAGGTCTACCTAATCTGGTTCCAGCCGAAGATGCTGCAGTTTCAAAAGCTATGGAGCGTGCATATCGTAAGCGCGGAATTGAATTTAAGACTGGCGTGCGATTCCAGTCAGCTACTCAGGATGCATTGGGTGTAACCGTGACACTCGAGTCTGGCGACACAGTAAGTGCTGAATTGCTGTTGGTTGCAGTTGGACGTGGTCCACGAACTCAGGATCTTGGTTATGAAGAACAAGGCGTAAGCATGGATCGCGGCTTTGTATTAGCAAATGATCGACTAGCTACAAACGTGCCAGGAATTTTTGCAGTTGGCGATATCGTGCCTGGTCTGCAATTAGCGCATCGCGGATTCCAGCAAGGTATTTTCGTGGCTGAAGAGATTGCCGGTTTGGCACCAGCCACAATCGATGAATTGGGTATTCCCCGCGTGACGTATAGCGAGCCGGAAATTGCCAGCATCGGGCTAACTGAAGCGCAAGCTAAAGAAAAGTATGGGGAAATTGAATCTTACGAATACAACTTGGGCGGCAATGGCAAGAGCCAGATTCTCGGTACTGCCGGATTTATCAAGCTAGTTCGCAAAAAGAGCGACGGCATTGTGGTCGGCGTACACATGATCGGTGCTCGAGTCGGCGAACTTATTGGTGAAGCGCAATTGGTATACAACTGGGAAGGCACCGCCGAGGATGTTGCCCCATTGGTGCACGCTCACCCAACCCAAAATGAAGCAATGGGAGAAGCATTCATGGCGCTGGCTGGCAAGCCACTCCATTCCCATGCTTAAGCGATAGCCTTAATACAACTAGTCAAAGGAGTAACGGCAAGTGGCCACTACGGTATCTATGCCCCAACTGGGCGAAAGTGTCACTGAGGGAACTGTCACTCGCTGGCTAAAGGCTGTGGGCGACACAGTTGCCGCAGATGAACCGTTACTTGAGGTATCCACCGACAAAGTTGATACTGAAATCCCGTCGCCTGTTAGTGGCGTACTAACAGAAATCATTGCAGGCGAAGATGCTGTTGTTCTTGTTGGTGGCGCACTAGCTGTTATTTCTGCCACCGCTGGCGATGGCATAGCGCCGGATACAAATGCCGTTGCCCCAGCAGCTACAGTTGAAGCGGCCGCTCCGGTTGAACTCGTTGCTCCAGTAGAAGTTACTGCCCCGGTAGCAACTCCTAACGTTTCGACATCTGGGTTAGTTACTCCAGTGTTGCTTCCAGCCTTAGGCGAAAGTGTTACCGAAGGAACTGTTACTCGCTGGCTCAAGGCAATCGGTGACTCAGTTTCAGCTGATGAAGCGTTACTCGAAGTTTCAACTGACAAAGTCGATACTGAAATCCCATCGCCAGTTTCTGGAATCCTGCTCGAGATCACCGTTGCCGAAGATGGCGTTGCACTTGTTGGAGGCCAACTCGGCACAATTGGTGCACTATCTGGAGCACCTGCGGCTTCAGCGCCAGTACCTACTCCTACGCCAACACCGGCTTCAGTACCTATCATTACGCCAACACCGGCTTCAGTACCTACTCCGGCAACTGTTGCTTCGGCGCCAACTGCAAACCCAGTACCTGTGCAAGCAGCAAGTCCAAACAATAGCTCTGCTTATGCCACACCATTAGTAAGAAAGATTGCAGCTGAACGAGGCGTAGATCTTTCCACGGTTGCTGGCACTGGCGTCGGTGGACGAATTCGCAAGGAAGACATCCTTACTGCTCCGACAACACTTGCTCCGGTAAGTGTTCCAGTTGATCGCCCGGTTGAATCTAAAGCACATGTTCCACCTGCTCAGTCTGCTGTGGTTGCAAACTACGCCCCACCTAGTGAATTGCGTGGTCGCACTGAACCAATGTCCAGGCTTCGTAAGGTTATTGCCGAGCGCATGGTTGAGTCGCTACAGATTTCTGCCCAGTTAACTTCAGTAGTCGAAGTAGATGTCACTCGGATCGCATTACTGCGCAATCGTTCTAAAGTCGCATTTGAATCTCGAGAGGGTGTAAAGCTCTCCTTTTTGCCATTCTTTGCCAAAGCAGCATGTGAGGCGCTAAAGCAATTCCCTAACGTGAATGCCACTTTGGATCAAGAGGCTGGCACAGTCACTTACTTTGATGCCGAGCATGTTGGCATTGCCGTAGATACTGAACGTGGACTATTAGTTCCAGTAGTGCGAGATGCTGGAGATTTAAATATCGGTGGGTTAGCGCGCAAGATTAATGATTTGGCC